>NZ_LTCZ01000027.1:15583-51293 GCF_001583455.1 Rhodococcus sp. LB1
CCCGCCCTCCACGCGGTGGGCGAACCGGAACTGCTGCTCTCCGCGTTCATCAGTGGCATCGCTGCACTGCCGGCCCGGACACGTGACGGGCGGTGAGGTTCACGCAGGCCGACGCCCGGAAATCATGACGAGTGGCATATCGGCGATGCGGGATACGTGCTCGTCGACGAGTTCGAGTCGGCTCGCGAGGTCACGCGCCTCGTCGAGACTGATGGAGCGACCGGCGATCCAGGTGTGGAAGATCGCGAGATTGATGCTGCCGAGGACGCGCGGCGCCTTGTAGTTCTCGACGAACTTTTCGGCATCCTCGAAACTCGTGCTGCGGTCCGCATCGGTGATCAGCAGGGGGCCACCCGCTTTGAGGACGCGCACGCACTCGGCGAGCCCGGCCTCGCGCGACGACCAGTGTTTGATGGAGCCGTAGCTGATCACGCCGTCGAAGGTCTGGTCGGGGAAGTCGAGCCGCGTGGCGTCGCCGACGTCGAACCGGACCCGGTCGCCGTAGTTGCGCATGCGTTTGGTGGCGCGCTTGATCTGGGCTTCCGACAGATCGAGGCCGAGAATGTGCACGTCGGGGCGCTGGTCGGCGATGTAGTTCGTGAACAGCGCCCCGCCCGATCCGACGTCCAGAATGCGGGCGTTCGGTGGGAGACGCGGCAGAAAGTACTCGTCGATGACGTGGCGTGAGCGGTAGACGGCCGGTGCCACGATGGTCTCGTACATCCAGGCGTGCGCCGGCGTGTAGATCGCGGTGATGGGGTCGAACGGTGCCATCGGCATTGTCGCGCTCCTCGTTGATGTCCCGGTTCCCACGGCGCTCGAACCCGTGCGGGTCGACTTCCCGCGCCGTTGTCGCTTCGAGATTAACGGGTGTGCGGTCGGTTTTGCACGATCCCCACGTGCCTGAGAGCGCTGTGAACTGCGGTGATGAGGTTCCAATTCCAGGCAACCGGTCTCCTGCGAGCGGGAATCCGGAAAACGCGTCACTATTCCGGACCTCGGAAATCCAATCATAGACACGACGTCCATTTATAGATACTGTCGCCAGCATTGGCTCCTGTGATGCGGACCACGCGCATCACAGGGTGACTCGTCGAGAGGACGCAGATGGCACTGGACGTCTCCACCACGCCCACGCTGAGGGCCGGCCGGCGGACCCGGGGGAAGAACCTGGGTCTGCTCACGGCCTCGACCGCGATGGACAACGCCGAGAACAGCATCACCACGGTGTTGTTCCCGCTGATGCGGGAGGCGTTGGGGCTCTCGTCGTCGGCGCTCGGCGTCATCGTGGCGGTATCCAAGGCGGTGGGCATCTTCGCCGCGGTTCCCTGGGTGTTCCTGGCCAAGCGATTCTCGCGGCGTGCGGTGCTTGCGACGTGCTCGGGCTTCTGGGGTGTGTGGGTCGTCCTGGCGGGCCTGTCGAGCAGTTTCACCCAGTTCGTGATCCTGTACGGCATCGCGGCCGCAGGCTTCGCGGGCGCCGGGCCCATCGCTCTCGAGATCATGGGCGATCTCTACGACGACAGACGGCGGGGCCGGGCCACCGGGATGCTGTACGGCGGCGTCGCCATCATCACCGGCGTGAGCGCCCCGCTGTTCGGTCAGCTGTCAGGGTTCGACGACGGCTGGCGGTACGGCTACGTCCTCTCCGGCTGTATGTGCATTCTGATCGGTGTTCTCCTCGTCGTGTTTCTCGACGACACACGGCCCGGCGGGGGCGAGAGCAGAGCCGGCGACGCGGCGGTGAAAGCGGAGGAGAAGGCGCAGAACGTCGTCGCCGGTGTGCGGGAGCTGCTGCGCATCAAGACGTTCCGTTACATCCTGGTGCAGCGGCTGTTCTCGGGGCAGAACGTGATCATGAGTTTCGGCGTCGTGTTCCTGGTGGAGGAGCGGGGATTCTCGACAGCCACCGCAGCGATCGTCGCAACGCCGTTCGCGATCGGGTACCTGCTCGGAACCGTGGTCGGAGGCCGCCTCAACGACGCCGTGCACCGCCGGTGGCCCGCGAGTGGACGGGTGATGATGCTGCAGGCCAGTCAGTTGGCCTTCGCAGCAGCGGTATTCGTCGAGCTGAAGACGCCGACGTCGTCGATCGGATTCTTCGTCGCGATCTTCGCGGTGGTCGGGTTCCTGCAAGGCCAGGTGCCGGTGGTCAATCGTCCGCTGATCATGGCGGTGGTGCGCCCGGAACAGCGGGCGCTGGCCTTCGCGGTGTCGCTGTCGACGGTGGAGGCGCTCGCATACGCGGGATATGCGCTGCTGGTCGGCTATCTGGGCGATGCGATCGGGTTGCAGGGAGCGCTCCTGCTCGTGACCGTGGCGCTCACCGTCGTCAACGGGTTGTGCTCCGGTCTGCTGTACCGGCCGTACGCACGAGACAGCGCCGCAGTACGCGACTCTCAGGTGGTGCCGATGTCCTACGAGGGTGAGCCGTCGAAGCCGGATGCCCAGTAGCGCCCGCGCAGCGACAGCTCCAGCAACATCTCGGTGACGGCTTCCGGTGTGAGCGGTGGTGGATCGGATTCGAGCCACCACTGCAGCACGGCAACCTGTTCGCCCACCCACGCCCGCGACAGCACTTCCATGTCGATGCGGGGTGTGACCCCGTTCGACTCGGATCGGGCCGAGAAGATCTGGGCGGCAAGGGCGGTGCGTTCGTCGACGAATCGGCGCAGTGCGCGCCCGTCGCCCTCGCCGCGCAGCACGACGCGGTAGGCGTCGCGTTCCTCGGCGGCGTGCCGGAACATTTCGAGCACCGGCTTGCCGGTGAACCCCACCGAGGAGTCGGACACGAGGGGCCGCAACCGCTCCTTCAGGTCCTCGCCGAGGTCGGCGACGATCTGGCCGAGCAGTTCGTCCTTGTCCGTGTAGTGCGTGTAGAACGTCGCGCGGCCGACGTCGGCACGTTCGGTGACGTCTTCCACGGTGACTGCGGAATAACCCCGTTCGAGCACGAGCGAGACGAGTGCGTCGCGCAGCAGCCGCTTGGTGCGGCGCACACGCCGGTCTTCGATGGCCACGGTGACTTCCGCCCTTCCTCTCACGCCAGCAGTCCCGTCAGCATAGTGCACCCTTGACATCGCGCCCGATGCTGGACACTATGTCCAATAACGATCAACACGTCGATCTTGGAGACTGCATGAATCTCGGTACCTACCTCACCCGGAGCGCGACGTTCCGGCCGGACAGCGAGGCCGTGGTGTGCGGCGACAGTCGCCTCACCTACCGGGAACTCGACGACTCGACCAACCGTCTCGCCTCCGCGCTGATGCGCACCGGCCTCGGGATCGGCGACGCGGTTGCCACTTTCGCCGGCAACTGCGGAGAACTCGTCGTGACCGAGATGGCCGTGTGCAAGGCGGGATTCGTGCGCGTTCCCGTCAACGCGCGCCTGGGAGCCGACGAACTCGGCCACGTCCTGCGCGACGCGAACGTCAAGACGCTCTTCGTCGACCTCGCGCACGCCGACGTGGCGTTGAAGGTCGTCGCGGACCTCGGCCTCGACATCGCCGTCTACGACTACGGGAACAGCGCACCCGGCGCGGACCGATACACGGATCTCCTCGCCGACGGACTCGGCGATCCCGTCGCCGTCGACCTCACCGAAGACGCGCCCGCCGTCCTCAACTACACCTCCGGGTCCACCGGGAAGCTCAAGGCTGCCGTGCAGACGTACGGAAACCGGCTCGCCAACATGCGCAAACGCTTGATGAGCCCGACCGGTGCACCCACCGAGACGGACCGGTATCTGGCCCCGGGACCGATCACCCACGCCTCCGGGATGATGATGCTCGGCGTGCTCGCCCGCGGCGGCGCGGTCGTCGTCCTGCCTGCGTTCGACACCGAGTTGTTCCTGCGCACCATCGAGAAGGAACGCATCACCACCACCTTCGTCGTCCCGACGATGCTCAACATGCTGATGGACCATCCCGCCGCGAACGACGTCGACCTGTCGAGCCTGCGGTGCGTCGGCGTCGGCGGCGCACCGGTCTCACCGCAACGGCTGCGTGACGCCGTCGCGATGTTCGGCCCCGTCATCATGCAGGGATACGGTCTCGGGGAAACGACGAGTGGCATCACCGTACTCACCTACGACGACGTCGTGCGAGGCGTCGAATCCGATCCGGAACTGCTGATGTCCTGCGGGCGCCCGGTATTCGACACCGAGGTTCGCGTGGTGGACGACGCGGGCAACGAACTGCCGGCCGGCGGGATCGGCGAGATCGTCGCGCGCGGCCCCGACTGTGTGCGCGAATACTGGCACGAGCCCGACCTGAGCGCCGAGACGTTCGTCGACGGCTGGGTCCACACCGGGGATGTCGGGTACTTCCGCCACGACGGATATCTGTTCATCGTCGACCGCAAGAAGGACATGATCATCTCGGGCGGGTTCAACATCTACTGCAGCGAGGTGGAAGCCGCGCTGTACGAGCACCCGGCCGTATCCGGCGCCTGCGTCGTCGGTGTCCCCGACGAGAAGTGGGGTGAGGCAGTCAAAGCCGTCGTGGTCACGCGGACCCCGGTGACCGAGGACGAGCTGATCGAGCACTGCGCCGAACGCCTCGCGCGGATGAAGAAGCCCCGCTCGATCGACTTCGTCGACAGCCTCCCCGTCAACCGCAACGGCAAGATCGACCGCAAGTCGGTGCGCGAATGCTACTGGGCGCAGGCCGCCCGCCACGTCAACTGAAAGCGGAGCCTCCGATGACCTTCACCCTGAACCCCACCTACGACGACAACCCTCGCCTGCACGGCCTCGTCGCACGGCTGCGTGACTACCTGGACGGCGAACTCGCCGACTACGAACGCGAACTCGGCCTCACCGCCGGGAGCGTGTACACCCGAGAGACGCTCGAGCCGGTGTGGCGACGCAGCCGCGAACTCGGCTTCTACGGTGTCAGCCTGCCCGCGGACCTCGGCGGCGCGGGACTGTCGTTCACCGAACTCGCAGCCCTGAAGGAAGAAGTGGGCGCGTCACCGCGGGTGCTGTCGACCTCGGTGCTCGGCGACATGGGCGGACCGCTGCGGGTGGGCAGCATCTTCCAGTACGCCACCGAGTACCAGATCGAGAAGTACCTGCTCCCCGTCACGCGCGGCGAACGCGCGTGCTGCTTCTCGCTCACGGAGAACGACGCCGGCTCCGACGTGCGCGGCATGCTCACCACCGCCACCCCGGACGGCGACGGGTGGCGCCTGACCGGCCACAAGGTGTTCTCCACCGCCGGACCGTTCGCGGACTTCTCCATCCTCATCGCGAAGATGGCAGTTGACGGCGACGCCGGCCCGCGCTACTCCGCGTTCCTCGTCGACCTGGACACCCCGGGATGCACGGTGCAGCAGGGCGAGACCCCGATGTCGGGCCAGCACATCGAGGCCGACATCGTTCTCGACGACTGCTATGTCGGACCGGAACAGTTGCTCGGTGACGTGGGGCAGGGGCTGAAGATCGGGCTCGGTCGCGTCACGGTCAACCGGCTCCTGCACTGCCCGACGGCGCTGGGCGGTGCACGCCGAGCCCTGGAGTTGTCCGTCGACTACGCCCGCACCAGGCAGGTGCAGGGCGCGCCGCTCGGCACGCTGCAGAGCATCCAGCACCGGCTGGCGGACATGGCAACCGACTACTACGCGGCTCGGGCGATGACCTACGACGCACTCGCCGCGCTCGACCGGGGCGAGCGGCCGCGGATCGAAGCCTTCATGTGCAAGCTGTTCGTGGCGGAGAAGGCGTTCGCGATCGCCGATGCCGCCGTGCAGATCCACGGCAAATCGGGCGTCGTCCGTGGCAGCGAGGTGGAATCGCTGTTCCAGCGTCTGCGGATGTTCCGGATCCTCACCGGATCCTCCGAGATCCAGAAGAACGGCATCGCCCGATTCCTTCTGCTCCCGTGAGCGCCGACCCGGAGACGGAGCCCGACTACCGGTTCACGCTCGCCAACGAGCGGACGTTCCTGGCCTGGATCCGTACCGCGCTCGCTCTTCTGGCGGGCGGGGTCGCGGTCAGCCAGTTCTACCTGCCGCGTGGCGGGGCCGCGTTCCACGACACGCTGGGTGCGGTCTGCATCCTGCTGGCCGCGCTCGTCGCGGTCGGTGCGCTGCTGCGGTGGCGGTCGGTGCAGTCCGCGATGCGCCGCGCCGTTCCGCTACCGGCATCGCGTCTGGCCCCGGCCGTGGTCGCGGGTGTGTGTCTCGCCGCCGCGCTCGGCGTCGTCTGGGCGGCGACGTGACCGCGCTGCCGCCGGGACTGCAGGCCGAACGTACGGTGCCGGCGTGGCGCCGCACGTTACCGGCGGTCTGCCTGTGCCTCGCCGCAGTCGTGCGCGCCGCGCTCGTGCACCCGCACGTTGCCCACGTCGTTGCGGTGGCCGGAGCTTTCGGCGCTGCCGCGTCGGTGGTCGCAGGAGCCGTGACGCGGCACCGCCGATACCGCCGGCGCGCCGACGACCCCCGCCCACTCGGCCTCCCGATTCCCGCCGCCGTCAGCCTCGCCGTTCTCGCGACGGCAGGCGCCGCCCTTGCCGCACCGGCCTGAAGCTCGATGTTCCCCAGCCCGTATCCCGATCCGACAGAGGAGATCCGCTGTGTCGCAATTGCCACTCGCAGAACTGAAATGGACGCTCGGATTCACCGACCCGGCGCACGTCCGCCGGCAGGCGACGACCGTCGGCGAGACCGGCCCCACACGTCGGGTCTGGCGCGGCGACGGCCCGCGCCGGGAACTGCCGGAGCAGTTGCAGGACCTCTCACGGCTCGCCGTCGAGTCCGGAGGCGGGGGAGCGAGCACCCTGTACCAGTTCCTCGTCGACTCACATTCGGACGGGATGATCGTGCTGCACCGCGGCGCGGTCGTCTACGAGCAGTACCTGCACGGCCTCCGTCGTCAGGACCTGCACCTGACCGCGTCGATGGCCAAGGCCTTCATCGGCCTGCTCGCCGGGATTCTCGAGGACCAGGGCTTGTTCACGCGGGACGATCAGGTCGCCACATACGTTCCCGAGTTGACGGGAACGGCATTCGGTGACGCCACCATTCGTCATCTGCTCGACATGACGACACAGGTGGCCTACGGGGGACGAAAATTCCATCGTGAGGTCGAGGCACACCGGTGGTGGGCAGTCGTGGCCCCCGGGATGCGGCCCGACGGATACGACGGGCCGACGACCCTGCTCGACCGACTGAGAACGGCCCGCGCGACCGGCCCGTACGGCGAGGTCTTCCACTACGAGAACGGAAGCTGCGAGGCGATGGGCGCGCTGATCAGCCGCGTCACCGGCGCAACCGTCTCGGACCTGATGAGCGAGTTGATCTGGTCGAAGATCGGTGCCGACGAGGACGCCCGGTACATCCTCGACGCCGCCGGCGTCGAAACCGCATGCGGTGGGTACGCGGCCACACTCCGGGACATCGCCAAGGTGGGGGAGATGCTCCGCTGTGGGGGCGCTCTCGGCGACCGCCAGATCGTTCCGGAGTCGGTGGTACGTGCGATCAGCACCGTCCCCGACGGAGCCACCGCTCAGGTGCGGTTGCCGCGTGCGTCGGCGAATTCGCCTGCCACGATGAGCTACCGGGACTACTGGTGGATCCTCAACGACCCGTTCGACTCCTTCATGGCCAGCGGAATCCACGGCCAGCGGTTGTTCGTCTCCCGCGAACTCGATCTCGTCGTCGCACACTTCGGATCGCAGATCATCTCGCCGTGCGTCGCCACACCACCGTTCCCGGCGGTGTTCACGCGGCTCGGGACGCAATTGTCGATGGCGGTTGTCTGATGTAAACGAACACCCGTGCCACGACGTCCTCGACAACTCCCGCTGACGGATTGCGCACCTGACGGATGTGCCGGGGCGGCGGACGCAATTACTGTGGCGACCTCGGACGGGCACTCTGCCGAGTGCCCGTCCGTGGCATGACATCTGGACTGTGACCGGAGAGCGTCAGCCGTTACGACGGGGTGACGTTCCAGATGATCGGGACCTGATCGGTGGGCATGTTCTCGGCCCTGCGTTCCTGACGCTGGTCGCGTTGCCGATCGCGGGTCCGATCGTCGTTGCCGCCGGGGATGTCGCGACCGGTGTCAGGGGCGGCCACTGCGGCGACCGGGTGTTCCGCGGCCGGGGCAACCGCGCCCGCGACGCCGACGGGAAGGACACCGAGTGCGGCTGCAGCCACCACCACGGTCACGATCCGCTTCCGCAGCGAGCCGCGGTGGGTGCGTCGGTCGTCTTGGTGCGAATGTGTGGCGTTCATGGTCTGAATTCCTGTCCGAGTGCCGCGAACCCGACGTTCACGGCTACTTGAACGGTGTCTGCGAGGGCGCGAAACGTTACACCCCGCCGGACATTATTCTGCGGTGAGTTTTCCGCCGCTAGCGCAAGTCGCGAAATGCGGCGAGCAGGCGATCCCGCAACGCCGGATCGAGCTCGTCCGGGGGGAGCGCCCCGAGGGTGTGCACCGTCTGCTCGATCTGCTCGAGATAGGTGGCGCACCCCGGGCATTCGCCCAGATGGGTTTCGAATCGGACCCGGGCATCGGGATCCATGTCATCCTCGAGGTAGGCCGTGACGAGTTCGACGAGGTCCTGGCAGTCCATGTCTTCCATGTCTCACGCTCCCGTTCCGAGATAATCCTCGAGGGCCTGGCGCACGTGTGCGCGACCCCGATGCAGCAGCACCCGCTGATTCGCCGGGGTGATCGCGAGCATCGCGGACACTTCCTCGGCGTCGTAACCGAGGACGTCACGCAGAACGACCACGATCCGCTGGCGGTCGGGTAGGTGCTCGAGTTCGCGGCCCGCGACGTCGAGGACCTCCGCACCCAGGACCGACCCTTCGGGGGTCTCCGGCCAGCTGGTCGGAGGAGTCGCCCAGTGGTGTGGATCCTCCGGGGAGGATGCCGGCAGGAACCGGGCCGGGTCCACGGAGGCGCTGCCCGTGTAGGCGGCCAGTGCGGCGTCGACATCGTGCCGGTCCCGCACTCCGCGTTTCTTGGCGATGTTGACGAGTATCCGGAACAGCCAGGTACGGAGCGTGGAGCGGCCTTCGAATCGGTCGATGCCCTGGAGCACGGCGATCCAGGTTTCCTGTACGACGTCCTCCGCGACCTCGGCGCTGGCCACGTACCCTCGCGCCACGCGCAGCATCATCGGTGTGTGCAGGTCGACCAGTTCGGCGAATGCCGACTCGTCCCGTGCACGCAAGGCGTCGACGAGGAACTGCTCGTGCGAGGTATCGATCTCGGTCATCCGCTCCTCCTCGGTGATCGAGGCGCTCCGGAAGCGTGGCCGCGTGAGACGGCCGGATGTCACCCAACATTACCGATCTCGGTGGCAGCCGTCGATCAGCCGCATCCGGGCGCGCGGTGGTAGGGCCGAACGGCCCTGTCTCGGCTTCGTGGCGCGAGGAAGACTCGATGCGGAGGGGTGGCGGGCCGCGGCGACGCGGAAACGGTCGCGGCGGCCCGGGTGCCCCAGGAAACGACTGCACCTGGCAATTCAGGAAGGGCGACGCATGGATTTTCGGCGAACTCCGCTGGCGCGTTCGGAGAATTACTGGGAGCAGCTGGGTTCAGTGGAAGCTCGCCACGTGGACGGAGCCGAGCAGGACCGGCCGCCGGCCCCGGATGAACAGGTCTCGCTCGTCGACCACTGTCGAGGCGCCACACCCGACCCGGCGTGAGGAGCGTGAGCGCGGAGAGAAACGCTAGGCAACTCCGGTGCGACGTGGCACGATTTCGTTTGTGACGAGCAGTCCCGCTGCGAACCAGCGCCTACGTGACCTCGCGCTGCTGCGCCGCGTCCGTGACCGGATCGATCGAGAGCACGCACAGCCGCTGGACGTCGAGTCGCTCGCCCGTGGCGTGAACATGTCGGCCGGGCACCTCAGCCGGCAGTTCCGGCTCGCGTACGGCGAGTCTCCGTATTCGTACCTGATGACGCGGCGCATCGAGCGGGCGATGGCGCTGCTGCGTCGCGGCGACCTCAGTGTCACCGAGGTCTGTTTCGCGGTCGGCTGCTCGTCTCTGGGCACCTTCAGCACGCGTTTCACCGAGCTGACCGGAGTCCCGCCCAGCACCTACCGGCGCCAGGAGGCTGACGCGGCGGCGGGCATTCCGTCGTGTGTGGCGAAGCAGGTCACCAGACCGATCAGGAATCGAGAAGCGCAGGGCGCCGATTCGTAATTATCGTGATCCCATGGACATCACAATTCACCAGACCTACCTCCCGCAGGACGACCCGGACGCCGCGTTGGCCTTCTATCGCGACACTCTCGGCTTCGAGGTTCGCAACGACGTCGGATACAACGGGATGCGCTGGATCACGGTCGGCCCGGCCGACCAGCCCGGCACGTCCATCGTCCTGCATCCGCCGGCCGCCGACCCCGGCATCACCGACGACGAGCGCCGCACCATCGCCGAGATGATGGCCAAGGGCACCTACGCGGCCATCAACCTGGCCACCAGGAATCTCGACGGCGTCTTCGAGAAGCTGCAGGCCAGCGACTCCGCGGAGGTCGTCCAGGAGCCGACCGAGCAGCCGTACGGAGTCCGTGACTGCGCTTTCCGCGATCCCGCGGGCAACATGGTTCGTATCCAGGAACTGCGCTGATCGACGCCGACGGAGACCGCGAAGGCGGCTCCGCCCAACAGAGGGAGACACGATGAGCATGGCCACGAAGGCGGACACGACGGGGCGTGCGAAGCGACGGGAAGATTCGGAGTCGCCGGATCTGCACGCTGCCGACAGTCACGATCTCATCCGCGTGCACGGCGCCCGCGAGAACAACCTCAAGGACATCAGTGTCGAGCTCCCGAAGCGCCGGCTGACGGTGTTCACCGGTGTCTCCGGCTCGGGCAAGAGCTCGCTGGTGTTCGCCACGATCGCCGCGGAGTCGCAGCGGATGATCAACGAGACCTACAGCTCCTTCGTGCAGGGTTTCATGCCGACCCTGGCTCGGCCGGAGGTCGACGTACTGGAGGGCCTGACGACGGCGATCATCGTCGACCAGGAACGGATGGGTTCGAATCCCCGCTCCACCGTGGGGACCGCCACCGACGCGAATGCGATGCTGCGCATCCTGTTCAGCCGGCTCGGGCAGCCGCACATCGGCTCGCCCCAGGCGTTCTCCTTCAACGTCGCGTCGATCTCGGGCGCGGGCGCGGTCACCATCGAGCGCGGTGGCCGTGAGACGAAGGAGCGGCGGAGCTTCAGCATCACCGGCGGCATGTGCCCGCGCTGCGAGGGCCGGGGGTCGGTCACCGACTTCGACCTGACCGCGCTGTACGACGACAGCAAGTCCCTCAACGAGAACGCGCTCACGATCCCCGGCTACAGCATGGACGGCTGGTACGGCCGGATCTACCGCGGCTGTGGCTATTTCAACCCCGACAAGCCGATCAGCAAGTACACCAAGAGGGAGCTGAACGACCTCCTCTACAAGGAGCCGACCAAGATCAAGGTCGAGGGGGTCAACCTGACGTACTCGGGGCTGATTCCCCAGATACAGAAGTCGTTCCTGGCCAAGGACGTCGACGCGATGCAGCCGCATATCCGCGCGTTCGTGGAGCGGGCGATCACGTTCACCACCTGCCCCGAGTGCGACGGCACCCGGCTCAATGAGGGGGCTCGATCGTCGAAGATCGAGGGCATCAATATCGCCGACGCCTGCGCTATGCAGATCAGCGACCTCGCCGACTGGGTCCGGGGTCTGAAGGAGCCGTCGGTGGCGCCGCTGCTGACGGCGCTGCGGCACCTCCTCGACTCGTTCACGGAGATCGGGTTGGGGTACCTCTCGCTGGACCGACCGGCGGGCACGCTGTCGGGCGGCGAGGCGCAGCGCACCAAGATGATCCGACACCTCGGCTCGTCGCTCACCGACGTCACGTATGTCTTCGACGAGCCGACCATCGGCCTGCACCCGCACGACATCGAGCGGATGAACGCCCTGCTGCTGCAGCTGCGGGACAAGGGCAACACGGTGCTCGTCGTGGAGCACAAGCCGGAGACGATCGTGATCGCCGACCACGTCGTCGACCTCGGCCCCGGCGCCGGTACGGCGGGCGGCACCGTCTGCTTCGAGGGCACCGTGGAGGGGTTGCGGGGGAGTGACACCACGACCGGCCGTCACTTCGACGACCGGGCGGTGGTCAAGGAATCGGTGCGTTCGTCGTCCGGTGCGCTGGAGATCCGCGGCGCGTCCTCGCACAACCTGCAGGACGTGGACGTCGACATCCCGCTCGGGGTGCTCTGCGTGGTCACGGGCGTTGCGGGCTCCGGCAAGAGCTCGCTGATCGACGGCTCGGTGTCCGGGCGGGACGGGGTGGTCTCGATCGACCAGGGCGCGATCAAGGGCTCCCGGCGCAGCAACCCGGCGACCTACACCGGGCTGCTCGATCCGATCCGCAAGGCGTTCGCGAAGGCCAACGGCGTGAAGCCGGCACTCTTCAGTTCCAACTCCGAGGGCGCCTGCCCCACCTGCAACGGCGCCGGTGTCATCTACACCGACCTGGGCGTCATGGCCACCGTCGAATCCCCCTGCGAGGAGTGCGAGGGGAAGCGGTTCCAGGCGTCGGTGCTCGAGTACACGCTGGGCGGCCGGAATATCGCCGAAGTGCTCGCGATGCCGGTGGCCGAGGCCGAGGAGTTCTTCGGTGCCGGCGAGGCGCGGATCCCGGCGGCTCACAAGATCCTGCAGCGGCTCGCCGACGTCGGGCTCGGCTACCTCAGCCTCGGACAGCCGCTCACCACGCTGTCCGGCGGCGAGCGTCAGCGGCTCAAGCTGGCCACTGCCATGGCCGAGAAGGGCGACGTCTACGTCCTCGACGAGCCGACCACCGGCCTTCACCTCGCCGACGTCGAACAACTGCTGGGGCTGCTCGACCGGCTCGTCGACTCCGGTAAATCGGTCATCGTCATCGAGCATCACCAGGCGGTCATGGCGCACGCCGACTGGATCATCGACCTCGGCCCGGGCGCCGGCCACGACGGCGGCCGGATCGTGTTCGAGGGCAGTCCGGAGGATCTGGTGTCCGCCCGCTCCACCCTCACCGGCGAGCACCTCGCGGCCTACGTCGGCACCTGATCGCCCCTTACCCATGCGACTGTCAGACCGTCACGTTCGCCGAATCTGACGAGATGCCTTCCGACGACGTCTTCCAGTCGGGGCAGCTCGCCGGATTCGGCGACGAGGTGCAGGTGTAGTTCGCCTTCTGCGGCGGTCACCGTCGCCCGGCCGCCGGCCAGGTCGATCCAGCCGGATCGTGTGTCCGGTGTCCACTCGCCGCCGTTGCGGCGTCCGAGGTGGGATACGAGTTGTTTGCCGTACCGTTCGGGCCGGTCGGTGCGGACGACCGCGTGCGATTCGCCGCCTGTGATGTCGCCGGTCATATCGGTCCCTTTCGACGGTGCGTCCCGTGTCTCAGTGTGTACCCGGAACGGGTGGGGTGCCGTGGGTGTGGAACGTCTCGATGGTCTTCATTCCCCACGCCTGACCCTTGGACCGTTCGGCCTCGGTCCATTCGATGACGTCCCAATCGGGATCGAGGATCAGCCGCGCTCCGGGGTTGCAGAACTCGATACGGTTGCCGCCCGGCTCGTAGACGTAGAGGAAGAACGTCTGCTGGATGGCGTGCTTGTGCGGTCCGGTCTCGATGTGGACGCCGTTTTCGAGGAAGACGTCGGCGGCGCGGAGGATATCCTCGCGGGTGTCGGTGGCGAACGCGATGTGGTGCAGACGCCCGTTGCTGCCCGTCCAGTCCTCGGTGTAGACCACGTCGTAACTCTTGTTCGTGAAGGTCAGCCACTGTCCGGCGATTTTGCCCGTGTTCAGCCGGATCTGTTCGGTGGGACGGCCGCCGAGCACGTCCCGGACGAAGGTTCCGTTGGTCTCGACGTCCGCGGCGAGGAAGTTCACGTGATCGAGGCGGCGAACCGTGGCGGGCGCACCCGGGTAGCGTTCGGCCTGGTTCTTCAGCGCCGGCGCGAACTCCGCCGGAGGCGCGGTCTTCTCGACCTCCCAGTACAGGTCCATCGGGTGACCGTCGGGGTCGGCGAACGTGTAAGTCTTGCCGATACCGGGATCACCGTCGCGCCACCCGAGGCCGCGGCCGGCGGCTTCGATCGCCGCGACACGGCGTTCCAGTGCCGCGGCACTCGACGTCCGGTAACCCAGCCGCCCGATGCCCGACGTGTCGTGGGCGGTGAGCTTGAGGGAGTGGTGCTGGTAGTCGTCCCACGAACGCAGGTACACGCTGTCGCCGTCGGCGGCGACCTCACGCAGGCCGAGCAGTTCGGTGAAGAACCACTTGCTCTCGTCGAAGGTCGGGGTGAACAGTTCGACGTAGCCGAGGTGGGCGATGTCGAAGCGGGCGTCGTCGTCGGTGCTCATGAGTTGTCCTCGGTGTGGGGGCCTGCGGGCCGGGGGTAGACGGTGCCGTCGAACAGGGTGCGGGCGGTGCGGATCACGGCGGCGCGGCGGATGTCGACGCCGTCGTCGCCGGTGTAGGTCAGGTCGATGTCGACGTCGAAGTACCCGGTGGGGTGTTCGATGCGGACGACGCCGTCGTCGCGGTGACGGCTGAGCCGATCGGCGACCGATCCGGGGATCCGGACCGCGGTGCCGACGGTGAGCGCTCCGAGCACGCCGATGGCGGTGTGGCACCGCACGGGGATGAACGTGCGGGTGTCGAGGGTGCCGTCGCCGAGGGGGGCGGCGACCAGTGTCATCTTGGGGACGGTCGTGGTGGACACATCGCCGAGTCCCATCAATTTGCCTGCCTGCGAACGGATGTGGGCGAGCCGGTCGGTCAGGTCGGTGTCGGCCTCGAGTTCGTCGGGGCTCTCGTGACCGCGCACACCGAGATCGGCGGCAGCGATGACGACCGTCGGCATGCCGTTGTCGATGCAGGTGACGTCCACTCCGTCGACGGTGTCGACGACGCGGCCGGTCGGGAGCAGCGCCCCGCACGTAGAGCCCGCGGTGCCGGAGAACGCGATGCTGACCGGGGCGGCGGCGCCGGGCACTCCGGCGATCTCGCAGCTGCCGGCGTAATCGACCTGCCCGCCCGGTGTCGGGAACGTTGCCGTGGCGAAGCCGTCCGAATTGACCATCCGGATCCGGACACTCGTGTGCTCGGAATCGGCCGCCACCAGGCCGTGTTCCACGGCGAACGGGCCGACGCCGGCGAGGATGTTGCCGCAGTTCTGCGCCGACGACACGCGGGCCTGATCCACCACGACCTGCAGGAACAGGTAATCGACGTCCGCGCGCGGATCATCCGACGGGCTGATCACCGCGACCTTGCTGGTGAGTGGGTGGGCGCCCCCGATCCCGTCGATCTGACGGGGATCGGGGGATCCCATGACGCGCAGCAGGAGGTCGTCCCGCTCGCGGAGGTCGGAGGGGAGATCCGCGGCGAGGAAGAACGCCCCCTTGGACGTGCCGCCCCGCATCCAGGTGCAGGCGATGCCGCCCATCACAGCGTCTCCTGCTGTTCCAGCCGGTACTGCTTCTGCGACAGGTACCGCACGCCGAGGGAGTCGAGGACCGGACGCAACCCGTACCGGTCCAGTCCCAGCTCGCCGTCGCGGAAGGACTGTCGCGCGGCCTCTTCCTTCTCCAGCCGGGCGCGGGAGGCGGCAACGGTGTCGGCCGCGGCGGCGCGGGGCACGATCACCACACCGTCGTCGTCGGCCACCACGACGTCACCGGCGTCGACGGACACCCGGCCCAGGGGCACGGGAATGTTCACCGCGCCTGCGGTGGCCTTGACCGTGCCCTGCGCGGACACCGCGGTGGACCACACGGGGAAGCCCATGTCGTTCAGTTCGGCGACGTCGCGGACGCCGGCGTCGATGACGAGTCCGCGGACACCGCGCGACTGCAGGGCGGTGGCGAACAGTTCGCCGAACATGCCGTCCGTCGACGGGGAGTTGGTGGTGACCACCAGGATGTCGCCGGCGCCGCACTGCTCGATGGCGGCGTGGATCATCAGGTTGTCGCCGGGCCAGGACAGGACGGTCACGGCGGTGCCGGCGATCCGGGCGCCGGACTGGATGGGCCGGAACTGCGGGCCGGCGAGACCGGCGCGCCCCTGCGCCTCGTGCACCGTCGCGGTGCCGAACTCGGCGAGGGCGTCGACCGTGTCGAGGGGTGTCTTGATCGGGTCGGTGAGGATGACGGGATCTTTCACGACAGCACCTCCGCCACCTGCGGGTAGTACCGCACGTACGCCTCACCCATCGTGTCGGTGCTGAAGCCGAGGTTCGGTCCGGCGTTGCGCTTGACCTGCACACCGCGCCGCCGTGCGAGGTCGGTGTAGTAGGTCCACATGTGTTCCTGCGCCACAAGTGATTCCATAGCCTTACGCTTCTGCGGGAAGACGTCGGTGATGTCGATCAGCACGTTCGGCTTGAAGTCGCACTGCTCGGGCTGGTGCGGCTCGAAGAAGAACACCGGCGGGGCCCCCAGGGGCTCACCCTCGGCGGGATAGCCGATCGCCTGGGCCAGGATGCGGGCGTCGAGCGCCATTCGGGCGGCCGCGGGATGGTCGGCGTTGTACGGGTCGATCAGCGGATGGGTCAGCACCACAGTCGGATTGACGTCGCGGTAGACGTGCACCAACCGGTCGACCAACTCCGGCGAGGGCAGCAGCGGGTAGTCGCCGGCGTCGAAGAACTCGATCTCCGCTCCCAGTGCCGACGCGGCCGCTTCCGCTTCTCCCCGCCGGATGTCCTTGATTTCCTCGAGCGACTTGCCGTCCCGCCATGCCCGAGCGGATTCACCGCGCTCGCCGTAGCTCAGGCACACGACTTTCGCGCGTTCGCCGCGAGCAGTGGCGGCGGCAATGGCTCCGCCGGCACGCCAGACGAAGTCGCCGGCATGGGCGCTGACGACCAGCAGGGCCGGTTCTACCTGATTTGCCATGAGTGATTCCTTTCCTCGCTGTCCGAGATGTGGGCGGGGACACCTCGCCCGGTAGCAAGTAGCGCATATTGCCGACCAAATTGTCAACAATCACGTACTCATTTTTCACGACGATAAGGTTGTGCAGATCGTGGCGGATCGTATAGGTTATGTGCCGAGTGACCTGAGTCACGCGATCGAATCATCGCTGTGAGGAGAGCCGTGCCAGCTGTTTCGTTCGGCGCCGCGACGCCGCGCCGATTCGGGTGCCGGAGATGTGGTTCCGTCGGTACTCGCTGGGCCGCAGGGATTTCCGGTCAACATGGACAGAACGGCCGCACTGCTGACGCATTGTGCAGGATGCCAAGGAGAAAGAAACTATGTCGGATCTGAGTCGACGCGCGTTCCTGGGAAGTACGTCTGCACTACTGGCGGGGACCGCCGTGGCATGCAGCGGGAACAGCGCGGCAGGCACCGGTACGCCCACGTCACCCACCGAGGCGGGTGCCCCGGTGACCGGACCTTTCACCAAGACGCCGGGCTGGCTGGATTGGTACCAGAACCCGTCGGCACCACGCTTCGCGGTGCCGGCGGGAGCGGTGGACGCCCATTGCCACGTTTTCGGTCCCGGCGCCCAGTTCCCGTTCGCGCCGGAACGCAAGTACACCCCGTGCGACGCGAGCAAGGATCAACTCTTCGCGTTGCGTGATCACCTGGGGATGAGTCGCAACGTCATCGTTCAGGCGACCTGTCACGGAGCGGACAACGGTGCGATGGTCGACGCCGTACAGGCGGCAGGCGGCCGGGCGCGCGGCATCGCCACGGTCCGCCCCGACATCACCGACACCGAGTTGCGCCGGCTCGACGAGGCCGGCGTGCGAGGGGTGCGGTTCAACTTTCTTCCGCGACTGGTCGAGGGCACCCCGAAGGACGATCTGACCACCATCGCGCGGAAGATCGCCCCGCTCGGGTGGCACATCGTCATCTACTTCGAAGGCCCCGACCTCGAAGGCTTGGAGGGCTTCTTCGACACACTGCCGACGCCGCTGGTGGTGGACCACATGGGACGTCCGGACGTCACTCGGCCCGTGGACGGGCCGGAGTTCGGCCGATTCCTCCGCTTCGTCGAGCGCAACGAGGTGTGGGTGAAGGTCAGCTGCCCGGAACGGCTCACCGTCACCGGTCCGCCGGCGCTGGACGGCGAACAGAACGCCTACACCGATGTCGTGCCCTTCAGCCGGCGAGTGGTCGAGGAGTTCCCCGACTCGGTGCTCTGGGGCAGCGACTGGCCCCACCCCAACCTCACCGACCACATGCCCGACGACGGGCTCCTGGTCGACCACATTCCCCACGTGGCCACCACCCCGGAACTGCAGCACAAGCTCCTCGTGGCCAACCCGATGCGCCTGTACTGGCCGGGCGAGGACTACTGAGCCTCCCTCCACCGCAACCTTTTTCGAGAAGGGCTTCCCGTGCAGCATTCCAACGCGGCGAATCGGCTGGACCGCCTGCCGATTTCGCGGTTCCACAAGATCACCCTGCTGGCCGTCTCCTTCGCGTACTTCTTCGAGTTCGCGGACATCAACACGTTCGCCACCACCGTCCCCAAGCTGATCACGCTGTGGGGAGTCACCGTCAACCAGGTCGCGTACGTGACCTCCCTGTCCTTCGTCGGCATGTTCTTCGGCTCCCTCATCGGCGGCTGGATCGCCGACCGCTGGGGCCGTAAGAACGCGTTGACCATCACCACACTGTGGTTCGCCGTCTTCTCGTTCGCGTCGGTGTTCTCCTGGGACATCCTGTCCCTCGGCGTCCTCCGGGTCCTCACCTCGGCGGGGCTGTCGGCCATGACCGTGGTGGCGGTCATCTATGTCAACGAAATCTTTCCCGCTGCCGTTCGCGGCAAGTACCAGGCCTACGCCATCGTCATCGGTATCTGCGGCACGCCGGTCACCAACCTCGTTGCCGCCGCGGTCGTTCCGCTCACCGATTGGTCGTGGCGGCTGGTCTACCTGTGGGGCAGCCTCGGCATCCTCTTCCTCCTCTTCGCCCGGCACCTGACGGAATCGCCTCGGTGGCACGAGAGCAAGGGGCAGTACGAGAAGGCGGACGCCGTACTGAGCCGGATCGAATCCCGTGTCGCCGCGGAGACCGGCCCCCTGCCCGAGCCTGCCGCCCCGGTCGCGGTCACCACCCGGCAGACCAAGGCTCCGCTGCGACTGCTCCTGCAGAAGAGGTATCTCGTTCCCACGGTCCTGCTCTCGGTCATGTGGGTGACCCAGACCATCGGCTTCTTCGGGTACTCCAGCTGGGCGCCCACCCTGTTGGCGCAGGAGGGCCTCAGCGTGGAGAAGTCGATCTTCTACGTCGCGCTGACCACCGTCGGTGCGCCGCTGGGCTGCTTCCTCGCCGCACAGGTCACCGACCGTGTCGAACGCAAGTGGTGCCTCGTCGCATTCGGTGTGGTGATCGCGATCTGCGGGCTCTTCTACGGGCTGACGTTCAACCCGATCATGATCGTGGTGTTCGGCTTCCTCGTGAACTTCTTCGAGCGCGGCTACACCGCGGTGGCCTACGCCTACTCCCCGGAGCTGTTCGACACCCGAACCCGGTCCTTGGGCACCGGCGTCTCCTACGGACTCGGACGCCTGTCGAACGCCGTCGGTCCACTCGTTATCGCCGCGCTGTACACCGGCACCGGGTATCAAAGCGTCTTCTACTTCATCGCGGGGAGCTGGCTCGTCGGAGCGCTCGCTCTGGCCGTCTTCGGACCCAAGACCCGGCAGGCCCGGCTCATCGATCCGCCCGTGGAGGCACCGACAGCACCCACCACGGCATGACGAGGGCTGACGCCCCACGACCATCTGGAGTGCCCATGACCATCGACCACACCGGGTCCGATCGCGCCCGGACCCGCCTCGCTCTCTCGGTGCTGGCCCTGTGTTGGTTCGCCATCCTGTGCGACGGGCTCGACACCTTCGTCTACGGTGCGGTGTTGCCGCGCATGCTCGCCGACCCGACCCTCGGCATGGGCCCCGGAGCGGCCGGCACCGTGGGCAGCGTCGCGACCCTCGGCATGCTGATCGGCGCGCTTGCTGCGGGGCCGATCGCCGACCGGCTCGGGCGGCGCACCGCGATCGTCGCGGGCGTCGCGTTGTTCTCGATCGCGTCATTGGCCTGCGCAGTCGCCCCCTCGCTGGAGGTCTTCGCGGCGGCGCGGGGTGTGGCCGGGCTCGGCCTCGGCGGGCTCATCCCCACCGCCATCTCGATGGTCATGGAGTACGCCCCGCGCGGGAGGGCGAACCTGATGGTCGCATCGCTGATGACCGCCCATCAGGCCGGCGGCATCCTCGCCCCGGGATTGGGCATGCTGTTCCTGGACAGCCGCGGATGGCGCTTCCTGTTCCTGCTCGGTGGCCTACCGCTGATACTCGCCGTGCCGCTCATGCTGAAGTTCCTCCCCGAATCGATGGGGTACCTGCTCGCTCGCGGCCGCGTCGCCGATGCCGAAGCGCTCGCTCGCAGTCGCGGTGTCGCGGTCACCGACTTCGTGACGACCCCGACCGGCGGGGGCGGGACGGCGTCGACGACTGCGCACCGCATCCGCCGGCTGTTCACCGGATCCCGTGCGATCACCACCCCGGCGTTGTGGACGGCGTCGTTCGCCGGGCTGCTGCTGGTGTACGGGGTGGCCACCTGGTTACCGGTCATGATGAGGTCGACCGGATACGAACTCGGCTCGGCGCTGAGCTTCCTGCTGGTGATCAATCTCGGTGGCATCGTGGGCATGCTGATCGCCGGGCAGGTGGCCGACCGGGTCGGACCGATTCCGACCGCGCTGGTGTGGTTCGCGTTGACCGCCATCGGTATCACCGCGTTGTCGGTACAGATGCCGCTTGCCGCGACCTACGTCGTGGTCTTCGCGACCGGTGTGTGGTTGTTCAGCGCCCAGACCATGGTCTACGCCGGCACCGCCGCACACAGCGAAGCCGACTTCCGGGCCACTGCCGTCGGACTCACGTCGGGGATCGGCCGGTTCGGGGCTGTCTTCGGCCCCTGGCTCGGCGGGGTTCTCATCGCGTCCGGGACTCCACGGTGGGGGTTCGGGGCCTTCGCGGTTGCCGCCCTGCTCGCCGTGGCAGCGCTGCTGGTGGTTGTCGTGACAGACCGCGTCGGGTCGCGCGCGACGACGAGTTCAGTGCCCGAACGGGTCTCCCTGTGAGTGCCCGCGTGCGGTCATCCCTGCCGGGCTTCGGCGACGTCCTCGAGCGCGGCGGTCACGCTCGCCAGGTGGTGCCGCATGGCCGCCTCCGCCCGCTCCGGGTCGCGCGCGCACACCGCGTCGATGATGGCGACGTGCTCGGGCAGCGACACCGACATCCGGCCGGGGTGCATCGACAGCTTGAACTGGTGTCGCACCAGCTGACCACGCAGTCGCTCGAGGATCTCGTCCGCCGACCGCTGCGCACTGATCTCCCGAACGCGCTTGTGCAACAACTGGTTCGCCCGCGAATACCCGAACACGTCTCCGGCCGAGACCGACGTCGTCAATTCCTCGCGCAAGGCGGTGAGTTCCTCGATCTCGGCGTCGGTGACCTTCTGGGCCGCCTTCGCCGCGCACAGTCCTTCGACCACCATCCGCACCTCGGTGATCTCGACCGCCTCGTCCAGCGACACCGACCGCACGCGCGCGCCGCGGTTCTGGATCCGTTCGACGAGGCCCTGGGCGGTGAGTTCGTGCAGGGCCGCCCGGACCGCGCTGCGACTGGCGTCGTACTGCGCACACAGGTCTGCCTCGACCATGCGCTGGTTGGGCGCGAAATCCCCGTCGAGGATGGCTGTGCGGATCAGGTCGGTGACCGCAGCCTGATCCGTGCTGTGTTCGCGAGCTTCCTTCACCGGCATCGGGCTATCTCCGCTCAGATCATCACCAAAATTGTTACCGATATTGTACCGACCCGGGGTCACCTGGATCGCACATGGCACCAGATCCATCCAGGAAAGAGGAACCGATGACCCAGCAGACGACGATCGCCGTCCTCGGACTCGGCGAGGCCGGCGGCGCATTCGCGCGCGATCTGATCGCCGCCGACGCCACCGTCCGCGCCTTCGACCCCGCAGCCGCGGCACCGGACGGAGCCGTCGCGTGCCGGTCCGAGGCCGAGGCCGTCGACACCGCCGACCTCGTCCTCAGCGTGAACAGCGCGCGCGCCGCGAAGGCCGCACTCGAACGGGGAAGCCCCGCAATGAGTGCCGATGCCGTCTGGGTGGACATGAACACCACGGCGCCCGATCTCAAACGCACCCTCGACGCCCACGCCGCGCGACACGGACACGGTTTCGTCGACGTGGCGATCATGGCTCCGGTCCCCGGCCGCGGACTCCGAACCCCCCTGACGGCGAGCGGCCGCGACGCACACCGGGCCGCCGAAATCCTCACTCGCTACGGGGCATCCGTCGACATCCTCGACGCACCGGCGGGTGCGGCCGCGGAACGAAAACTGCTGCGCAGCATCTTCTACAAGGGAATGTCCGCGGCCATCGTCGAGGCCCTCACCGCGGGTCGCGCCCTCGGCCTCGAAGAGTGGCTCACCGCCAATATCGCCGACGAACTGACCCTGGCCGACGCCGGCACGATTGCCCGCGTCGTCGACGGAACGCGTCGCCACGCCAGGCGCCGAGCCGACGAAATGGACGCCGCAGCAGCCATGCTCCGTGCCCTCGGTATCGAGCCCGACATCGCCCAGGCCACCCACGAACTGCTGACCAAGATCCCGGCGCCGTCGGCATGTGCCGAACCGAGACGTGCTGTGCCGAACTGAGACGTCGCCACCCTCCACCCGGTCATAACGTCACGTTCCGTCAGTGACCACAGACACGACAGGAGAGTGGGATGTCCGATCTCAACGCCGCGCTCGGCAAGGTTCTCGACAGCGTGACCGAGGATGATTCGCCGCGCGTGCCCGGAGTGGTGGCGATGGTGACCGATCGTGACCGCACGGTGTTCGAGGGTGCCGCCGGGGTGCGGTCCTTGGCCGACCGCGAGCCGATGACCGCCGACACCGTCTTCGCGATCTTCTCCACCACCAAGGCGATCACCGGGACCACCGTGCTGCAGTGCGCCGAAGAGGGTCTGCTCGACCTCGACGCGCCGGCCCGAGAATACGTTCCGGAGCTCGGTGACATTCAGGTCATCGAGGGATTCGACGCCCACGGTGATCCGGTGCTGAGGGCGCCGAAGCGGGACATCACCACGCGGATGCTGTTGTTGCACACCGCCGGGTTCGGGTACGACTTCTTCGACGAGACCTACAACCGGTTGGGTGTGGAGCACGACCAGCCCGGCGTGATCACCGCGACCCGGGCGTCGCTGACCACGCCGTTGCTCTTCGATCCGGGCGCGAAGTGGCAGTACGGGACGAACATCGACTGGGCCGGTCAGGTGGTCGAGGCGATCCGCGGCAAGCGGCTCGGCGAGGTGATGGCCGAGCGGGTGTTCGCACCCCTGGACATGCACGACACCGCCTTCTCCCTGACCGGATCGATGGCGGCCCGGCGCGCGACCATCCACCAGCGGGAGGAGGACGGCCGGCTCACTCCGTTGGATCTGGTGCTGCCGCAGGATCCCGAGATTCACATGGGCGGGCACGGCCTGTACTCCACCGTGGGCGACTACCTGAAGTTCCTGCGGATGTGGCTGAACGACGGAGACGCGCCCGGTGGGCGAGTTCTGCGGGCGGACACCGTGCAGGCGGCCGTGTGCAACGGCCTCGAGGGGCAAGAGGTCGGGATGCTGCCGGCCGTCATTCCCTCCCTCACGAACGACGCCGAATTCTTTCCCGGACAGCGTAAGTCGTGGGCCTATACGTTCATGGTGAACGAAGAGGACGCCCCCACCGGCCGGCCCCGTGGATCGCTCGGGTGGGCCGGGCTCGCCAACTCGTACTACTGGATCGATCGCCGCAACGGAATCGCGGGGTACTGGGCCACCCAGATCCTGCCGTTCGCCGACCCCGTGTCGTTCGGCGGCTACCTGGACTTCGAGACGGCGGCGTACCGTCACGCCGCGCTCGCCTCACCCGTCTAGGGCAACCGGGTCGTTGCTCGGTCAGCGGAGGTCGGCGAGCTTACGCCCCAGCACCGTCCGCTCGCGCTCGTTGCCGCACAGCCGCACGGCCGCCTCGAGTTCGGTGCGCGCCTCGTCGGTGCGTCCCAGGCGGATGAGTAGTTCGCCGCGAACGCTCGGCAGCAGGTGCGAGTTCGACAGCGCCTGGGCGGCCACCAGCTCGTCCACGATCGGCAGCGCCGCGGCCGGTCCCTGGGCCATGGAGACCGCCACCGCCCGGTTGAGGTCGACCACCGGTGACGGCGCGAGCCGGCCGAGTGCCTCGTAGATGAGGACGATCCGCTCCCAGTTCGTCGCGTCGACCGACGGCGCGACGGCGTGGTATTCGGCGATCGCCGCCTGCAGGCCATAGGCGCCCAGGCCCCGGCCGACCTGTTCCGCGCGGGCGAGGGCGGCGCGTCCCCGGCGGATCGCGGTGCGGTCCCAGCGGCGGCGGTCCTGCTGCTCGAGCAGCACCGGCTCGCCGTCCGGCCCGGTGCGGGCCGGGAACCGCGCCGCGGTCAGTTCGAGCAGCGCCAGCAGGCCGTGGACCTCGGGCTCGTCGGGTACCAGCCGGGTCAGCACCCGAGCGAGGCGCTGCGCCTCGCTCGCGAGGTCGAGGCGGATCAGATCGTCACCGGAGGTGGCCGAGGACCCTTCGGTGAAGATCAGATAGATCACGCTGAGCACCGAGCCGAGTCGCTCCGCCCGATCTCCGGCGGGCGGCACCTCGAACGGCACCCGGGCCGCCCCGAGGGTCTTCTTCGCCCGGGTGATCCGGGCCTGCACGGTCGCGGTCGGGACGAGGAACACCTTGGCGATCTCGTCGCTCGTCAGACCGCCGACCACCCGCAGGGTGAGCGCGACCCTCGCCTCCCGCGACAGCACGGGGTGGCAGGAGATGAACATCAACGCCAGCATGTCGTCGTCGATCTGGTCCGGATCCCACAGCACGTCCCCGGTGCCCTTGGCCGGATCGGCGGGCGCGCTCCCCGAGACGGCACCGCCCTCGCCCAGGTCATGAGCGAGGACGGCGTACCTCTCGTCGAGGGCGGAGCGCCGGCGGAACGCGTCGATCGCCCGGCGGCGGCCGACGGTCAGCAACCATCCCGCGGGGTTGTGGGGGATACCGTCGCGTGGCCAGCTCACGAGTGCCTCGGCCAGCGCCTCCTGGGCGAGGTCCTCGGCCAGCGCGAAATCGCCGGTGTACCGCGCGAGCGCACCGACGATCCGTGCCGACTCGATCCGCCAGACGGCGGCGACGGCCTCACGCCCGGTGTGGCCGCCCGCCGTCGACCCGCTCAGAGCTGACCGGTCGCTTCGCGCCACGCCCGCTCCTTCTGGATCCACACGTTGTCCTGCGGGAACTCGTCGATCGTCGCGACCCGGCGGATCTCCGCCTTGGAACCGGGACCAGCCATCGGGGCACGCTTGGCCCACTCGACAGCCTCCTCCTTCGATGCCACGTTGAGCATCCAGAAGCCGCCGAACAACTCCTTCGTCTCGCCGTAGGGGCCGTCGGTCACCACAGGTGTCTCGGACGAGTAGTCGACCACCACACCCGACTCGGGGTCGGGGTCCAGTCCCTCGGCCGCGAGCAGCACGCCGGCGCGGATCATCTCGTCGTTGAACTTGCCCATCGAGTCCATGATCTCGGTGAAATCAGCGTCCTGGAACGCCGCGAAGGTCTCGTCGGTGGCGCGCATGATCAGCATGTACTTCATGGTTCCGTCTCCTTGGATGTCGGGGTCCCTCTTGGACCTTCTCATCCTCAGGTCGAACGGGGAGTGACATGGATCGACACACTCGCCGAAATTTTTTTCCGAACCTATCTGGCCCGGCCGGCTCTGCGCCGCTCGGTTTCCGTGGTGCCACCCCATATTCCGTGGGTCTCGCGGTGTTCGGTTGCGTGTGCGCGGCATTGCCGGGCGACGACGCACCCGTCGCAAATCTGTTTGGCGCGTCGTTCGCACCTGATCCGGGCGCCGCGTCGTTCGCCGTCCGGAGCGAAGAAGGCGGAAGGTTCGGTGGTGCGGCAGTGGGCGCGGTATCGCCATCCCCAGCGTTCGGCGGCGGTCGTGGGCAGGTCGTCGTGAAGTGTCGTGTGGTCGATCATCGGGTGTCCCGGGGGTGGATTCGGGCGGTGGACGGTCGGCACCGTCCACCGCTGCGGCTGCACCGACTCAGTGCAGGTGGCTACCGCCGTTGATGTCGACGGTGGTGCCGGTGAGGTACGCGGCGTCCTGCGAGGACAGGAAGGTGATGACGGCGGCGACCTCGGTGGTGGTCGCGACCCGGCCGAGGGGGATGTCGCGGCAGAGTGCGGCTTCCTGTTCGGCGGTGCTGCCCACGCGGATGCTGGTGTCGACCGCACCGGGGGTGACGGCGTTGACGGTGACTCCGCTGTCGCCGAGTTCTCGTGCGAGGGACTTGGTGAAACCGAGGACCGCGGCCTTGGCGGACGAGTAGGGCACCTTCCCGAAGACCCCGCCACCACGCTGGGCGGAGACGGATGACATGTTCACCACACGTCCCCAGCCGTTGTCGATCATGGCCGGCAGGAACGCGCGGGTGACGAGGTAGGTGCCGGTGGCGTTGACCGCCATCACCTTGTTCCACAGTTCCAGTGTGGTCTCGAGGAACGGCACCGGCGAGGTGATGCCGGCGATGTTCGCGAGCGCACCCACGGCGGGGAGGTTGCCGTCGGCGACTTCGGCGGCGACGGCGTCGTGTGCCCGCTGGACCGAGTTCTCGTCGGCGACGTCGATGTCGTGACCGAAGGCCGGTACCCCGAACTCGTTGCCGATCTCGGCGGCGACCTTCGCGGACTTTTCCCCGTCGAGGTCGAGAACGACGATCGCCCAGCCCTCTTCGGCGTAGCGGCGGGCGGTGGTGAGACCGATCCCGCGCTCGGAGGTGGCGCCGGTGATGACGGCGGTGCGCTGGATGGACGACATGATCGCTCCTCGTGTTGCTGGAATCGCGCGTCCCGTCCGACGTGAGGTGCGGGGGGTCGGTGGACGGCGCGGTAGGTGACTGCCACCACAGTAAGCCGATCAACTGTTAACAGTCAACCGTCGGCGGGTAACGGTTGACATATCGACGTGGCTCGGATCACACTGTTGGAACCGCACTGTTGACAGTCAACAAATCGGCGGCAATCGTAGAAACCGGCAGTTCGAAGAGGAGTCCCCATGAGTACCGAAACACTCAGGATGCGAGGTCCCGTCCATGGCACGAAGGACGCCAAGCGCGTAGCAATCGGCTCCTCGGTGGGGGCCGTCATCGAGACGTACGACTTCATCGGCTTCGGCACGGCCGCCGCGCTGTACTTCGGTACCGCCTTCTTCCCGGGCGCCGACCCGGTCACCGGAACACTCGCGGCGTTCGCGACGCTGGGTGTCGGCTTTGCTGCGCGCCCGCTCGGCGGGGTGCTCGGCGGACATCTCGGGGACAAGCTGGGCCGCAAGCCCGTACTGGTGGCATCGCTGATCGCGATGGGTCTCGCGACCTTCGCGATCGGCCTGCTGCCCACCTATTCGCAGGTGGGGCTCATCGCGCCGGTGCTGCTGGTCCTCGTCCGCGTCGTCCAGGGCCTCGCGTTCGGTGCCGAGTGGGGCGGCGCGATCCTGATGAGCTACGAGCACGCCCCCTGGAAGTCCAAGGGCAAATTCACCGGAATCGTGCAGGCCGGCTTCCCCGTCGGGCTGCTGCTGGCGAATCTGGTGTTCCTGTTCAGCGTGCACCTCGGCGGCGACTGGGCCTGGCGGGTGCCGTTCCTCGCCAGCATCGTCCTGGTGATGGTCGGCCTGGTCATCAGGTCGAAGGTGCCCGAGTCCCCGGTCTTCGAGGACGTCAAGAACGAGGGCGACATCGTCAAGTCCCCGGTACTCGAATCCATCAAGTACGACTGGCGAAACATTCTGCGCGGCATCGCTCTTCGAGTCGCCGAGACCGCCGGTTACGCGGTGTCGATCACCTACATGATCTCCTACCTGCACAACCAGGGTCTCGCCGGGAAGTCCGAAACCCTTGTCGCCCTGTGCATCGCGTCCGCAATCGGCGTCTTCGCCACAGTCGCCTGGGCCCGCCTCACCGACCGTATCGGACGACGCCCCCTCTACATCGCGTCCTGCGCCTTCGCGGCACTGTTCGGAATCCCGATGTTCCTTCTGGTCAACACCGGTCTCTTCATCCTGGTCATCGCCACCATCGTGATCGCCTACGCGGTCTGCCAGAACTCGATGGCGGGAGCGCAGGGTGCGTGGTTCCCCGAACTGTTCGACGCCTCGCGCCGTGCCTCGGGAGCGTCCCTCGCCTACCAGATCTCGGCGATGGTCTCCGGCTTCACGCCCTTCGTCACCACGCTGCTGTTCGTCTCCTTCGGCTGGTGGGGTCCGGCGCTGCTGTTCAGCACGTACGCCCTGATCGGGCTGTGGGCGGCGTTGATCACCAGGGAGACCTGGGGACCGACCGAACGGCGCCTCGCCGCCGAGGCCGCGGCGCGCGCCGATTCCAAAAGCGCCGACGCGCCGACGTCCACCGGCACCACGCCCACGATCCGCAAGGAAAAGGAACTCCTGTGACCATCACAACCGCCACCACCGCTGCCGAAGACACGACCAGTGACGCGTCGCGCATCGCGAACGTCGAACAGTTCGCCTATCGCATGCGGCACAACGTCATCGACATGGGTGAGGAACAGGGCCAGGGATACGTCGGGCAGGCGCTCGGAGCCGCCGACATCTTCGCCACCGTCTACGCCGACCAACTGCGCTACCGCGCCGACGATCCCACATGGGAGGGACGAGACCGGTTCCTGCTGTCCACCGGCCACTACGCCATCGGCCTCTACGCCGCACTCGCCGAGGCCGGAATCATCCCCCGCAGCGAACTGGAAACCTACGGCTCCGACGACTCCCGCCTCCCGATGTCGGCAATGTCCACGTACACCCCCGGCATGGAAATCTCCGGCGGCTCCCTCGGCCACGGTCTCACCATCGCGGTCGGGATGGCCCTCGGGCTGCGGCACCAGCACTCCACCGCCCGCGTCTTCAACTTCCTGTCCGACGGCGAACTCGACGAGGGTTCGACGTGGGAGGCGGCGATGGGCGCCCATCACCACCGGCTCGGCAATCTCACCGCGATGGTCGACATCAACGCCCTGCAGGCCGACGGTGCGACCTCGACGGTGCTGAGCACCGAACCCGTGCACGACAAGTGGGCGGCCTGCGGGTGGCACGTCGAACGCGTCGACGGCAACGACGTCACCGCACTGGTGCGCGCGTTCGACAACGCCGCCGCCGAATCCGACGGCACACCGTCGATCATCCTCTGCGACACCCGCGTCGGGAAGGGTGTGCCCCTGCTCGAGTCTCGGGAGAAGGCGCACTTCATGCGCATCGACGAACACGAGTGGCAGATCTGCCGCGACCAACTCACCGCCGGCTTCGACCACAAGGACGCCTGACATGACCACCGCCAGCAAACCGAAGCTCAAGACTTCGGCCATGATCGCCTCGTTCGTCGACGACGGACAGAAGACCACGTCCGCACCGTTCGGGCACGCCCTGGTGAAGGCTGCCCGGGAGAACGACAAGATCGTCGGCCTGTCCGCCGACCTCGCCAAGTACACCGACATGCACATCTTCGCTCAGGAGTTCCCCGACCGGTTCTTCCAGATGGGGATGGCCGAACAGCTCCTGCTCGGAGCCGCCGCCGGGATGGCCGAGACCGGCCTGGTGCCGTTCGCATCCACGTATTCGGTGTTCGCCGCGCGCCGCGCCTACGACTTCCTGTGCCTCGACATCGCCGAACCGAACCTCAACGTCAACATCATCGGTGGCCTCCCCGGACTGACCACCGGCTACGGGCCCAGCCATCAGGCCACCGAGGACATGGCCATCTTCCGGGGCATCCCCAACCTCACCATCGTCGACCCGTGCGACTCGATCGACATCGAACAGGCCGTCCCGCAACTCGCCGCCTCCGACGGTCCCACCTACCTGCGGCTGCTGCGGGGGAAGGTCGCGACCGTGCTCGACGAGTACGACTACACGTTCGAACTCGGCAAGGCCAAGGTGCTCCGCGGCGGCAACGACGTCGTGTTCGTCACCAGTGGGCTGATGACGATGCGCGCTCTGCAGGCCGCCGACCGGCTGGCCGAGCACAACGTCGACGTCGCGGTCGTGCACACGCCGACGATCAAACCGTTCGACGCCGCGACCGTCCTCGCGGAGGTGAACACCGACCGCCTGGTGGTCACTCTGGAGAACCACACCGTGATCGGCGGCCTGTTCGAGACCGTGGCCGCCGCCGTCGTCACGGCCGGGCTCGGCAAGCGGATCGTGCCGATCGCTCTCCCGGACCAGTTCCTCGACGCCGGTGCCCTGCCCACGCTGCACGAGCGGTACGGCCTGAGCACGGACCGGATCGTCGCCAAGGTTCTCGGCGAACTGGCGTGACCAGCGCGTACGGCCCACGCCGCAGGCCGGGCGGCGCGGGCCGTACGATGGCTGTCAACAGGTTGCTGTCAACAGACCGCTGTCGACAGTTGATCGCTGACCCCACGGAGGCACCCATGGCCGGACAACCCGCCGCACTGCTCGGGCTGGAGAAGACCAGCCTCCGTCAGCAAGCCGTCGCCGCCCTGCGGGTCGCGATCACGAGCGGGGAGCTCGCGCCGAGCAGCCCGCTCGTCGAGACCGAACTGTCCGAGATGCTGCAGATCAGCCGCGGCACGCTCCGCGAGGCGATGCGGCAACTCCAGCAGGAGGGATTGATCTCCGCAGGTGCGCGGGGCCGGCTGTACGTCCGGCACCTCGATTCCAAGGAGATCCGCGACATCTTCGCCGTCCGCGCCGCACTCGAGGCGCTTGCCGTCCGGGAACTCGCCGGCCTGGCCGACCGCACCACCGTCATCGCGGAACTGCGCGCCGCCCTCGACGTCATGGACACCGCCGTCCTCGAAGCCCGCATCGAGGCCGACCTGAACTTTCACCGCACCATGTGCTCACTCACCGGCAACGACACACTCCTGCACTCGTGGATCTCCCTCGAAGGATCCATCCGGATGTCGATCATGTTCGCCGGCCTCGACCGCGCCGTCGGCAACATGGACGTCGGCCGCCACAGCGCCATCGTCGACGCCATCGAAACCGGCGACGCCGACGAAGCAGCCAAAGCGATTCAGACGCACATGGACTGGGCCTCAGCGAATCTGGTCTCCTGACCCCAGGTGAGTGAGAAAGAGTGCGGGCACACGCTTTGCCGCTCACGTACCCGGGACAGGCCGCCGTGTCACCCGCCGACGGTGCAGGCGGCTTCGGTGGCGTCGAGCGTGGTCCACGACCTTCGGCGGGCGTCGATCGGTGTGCCGGCGAGGATGCGGGCCCGGCGGTGCTCGGGTTCGAGCAGCACCGTCGCGAGGGTGGCCCAGCGCTGACCGAAGACCGCATCCGGGGCGGGGACGCAGCACAGCTGGGGCTGCCCCGGATCGGAGTACAGGTACTCGACGAGGTGATCGGCCACGGTCGGCTCGGCGTACCGCTGCTGCCGGGACGCGATCAGACCGTAGCGGTCCTGCGAGTCCGGCTCGTACAGACCGGTCTTCTCGCGGGCGGCGTTGGCCGGGTCGAGGAAGTGATTGGTGTGGGTCAGGAATCCGTCGCTCGGGCGGAGCGTCGCGACGCCGACGGGGCTGACCTCGGCACACGCGACGGTGTCGGCGTCGATCAGGGTCAGTGCGCCCGACGTCGCGATCGGTGCCGAGCGCAGCAACTCGAGGGCTTCGTCTACGGTTCCGGCTTCACCGAGGACGGCCGCCGACAGGACGTGCACGGGCACGCCGGCCGGTGCGTCGTCGCGGTGGCCGAGGATGTTGAAGAACACGCCGAGACCCGCGCTGTTCATCCCGATCTTGCCGAGGATGCCGTGCTCGGTCAGCCCCACGTAACTGTGGCGTGGTCCGCGCACCTGATGGGTGTGCCAGAACGGGTCCAGTTCTTCGTGCCAGTCCCAGGTTTGGATGCCGAACGGCGCCGACGGACGATCCGCGGGTGCGTAGGCGATGGTGGAGCACTCACCGGGGCGGGCCGCGGTCGCCTGCGACAGGATCTCCGTCCGGCCGTTCAGCGACATCACGTGCCAGGGCTCGAGCCCGGCGCCTGCAGCGATGCCCTCGATCTCCTCGAGATACCGGGGTCCCCACGCCGCAAGGACATCGGCGAGGCGGTGCGCGCTGTCGCGGGTCCGGGGCTCGCTCACACCGACCGTGTCGAACAGGCGCAGATACAGTTCCACGGACGCGGGTAGGTCGGTGCGCAGCTGCGTGCCGCGGGCGATGCCGCGTTCGCGCGGCCGGGTGTCGTCCACGCTGACGTGGGAGTGGACAGTACTGGTCTCGGTCATCGTCGTCCTCGTCGTGGTTCTGGTGTGAATAGTGCTGTGTGCTCGTCGATCACAGTCGATCAGCGGGTTCGGTACGAGCGCATCAGCACGACGTACAGTGCTGCGGAGACGATCAACCCGACCGGCAGCGACAGGTCCACGCCACCGACCGCGTTCGCGATCGGCCCGGTGTAGACGGGCGCGGCGACGCAGAGCGCGGCCGCGGCGATGCCGGTGAAGACGGCGACCGTTCCCGCCCAGTTGATCCCACCGCTGTACCAGTAGGGGCTGCTGCCGGTTTCGTTGCCGAGCTCGAGGCCGTCGTAGCGGTTACGGCGCCACAGGACGTCGGCGACGTACACGGCCATGACGGGACCCATCACGGTCACGACGAGCTGCATCATGTTGCTGACGGTGTCGAGAAAGTTGGAGACGAGCAGGGCGTACAGCGTCATGGCCACACCCATCGAGCCGTCGAGCAGGACGCTGCGCGAGCGGCGCAGGCGCAGGCCCACCGACTGCAGGGCGAGTCCGGAGCTGTAGGCGGTCATCGCGTTGTTGGCGATCGTGCCGACGATGACGGCGAGCAGGAAGATCGGCGTGAACCACGCCGGGAGAATGGTCTCGAGTGCGATCTGCGGGTCGGCCATGTCGAGTCCGGTACCGGCGAGTGCGCCGAGCGCGGTGAACAGCACGCTGGGGACGAACGCGCCGAGCGCGGTCCACACGGCGACCGAGGCCGGCGAGGTGGTCGCAGGCAGGTAGCGGGCGAAGTCCGCGCTGTTGGTGTAGGACAGCGGGGCCGACGCCACGATCGACACGCCCGCGGCCACCGTCGCCCACAGGCCGATTCCGTGGAGTGCCTCCGCCGGCTGGTAGCCCCAGTCGGCGTTACCGAGGACGTACCCGGCCATCACCACGAAGATCAACGTCAGCACCAGTGCCAGCGGCTGGTAGAGCCGCACGATCGTGGCGTGCCCGTACACGCCGATGGCCAGCGTGACGGCGGCGATCGCCAGGATGACGACGACCTTGACGGGGGTGGTCGCTTCGATGCCGAACCGTTCGACGAGCCTGAAGGCCGTGTACGACGCGGCCGCCCAGTTCAGCGCCAGGTAGCAGACGCTGATGAACCAGCTGGTCACGAGAATGTTCACGCGGTTGCCGCGGATGCCGAAGATCGCCCGCGTGATCACCTCGCTGGGCGTGCCCGACGCGGGTCCGCTGGCGGCGACGATCCCGGTGAGGACCGAGAACAGGTTGCCGACCACGATCACCGCCAGTGCCTGCCAGAAGGACAGGCCCATCAGGATCAGTGTGCCGCCGACGACCAGGGCCAGATAGCTCACGTTGGGCGCCGCCCACACCGCGAACAGGTCCCGAGCGCGGCCGTGCCGCTCGCTGTCGGGGATGAAGTCGATGCCGTGTGTCTCCACCCGCCCGGCGCGGTCGGCCGGCGGTGTTTCGCCGGGCGTCGCCACACGCGGGTCTGCTTTTGTCGATGCCATGGGGTCCTCCGGATAGATGAGCACGGATGTGCGGCTGGTGGGCGCAATCGCCGATCTGGCGTGACCCCGGTCACCGTACGGAACCAAATCGATTTGGACAAGAGTGTGGCGAGCCAATTTACAAATCGATTTGGTGCAGGTCGGGCTGTTGGTAGCCTGGGTGCGTGACCGAGAAGCGATCGAGGCCCACCATCGCCGACGTGGCACGGCACGCGGGGGTGTCGACCACGACGGTGTCGCACACGTTCAGCGGCAAAGGCGTCGTCGCCACCGCGACGCGTGAGCGTGTCCGATCGGCCGCCAAATCCCTCGGTTACCGACCGGACGTGGTGGCGAGGAGTCTGCGGAGCAACCGTCTCGGCGTGATCGCCCTCGTGCTTCGGCCACTGGAGACACTCGATTCGTCTCTCCCCGAGGGCGTCGACTACTTCCTGCGGTTCGCGGGTTCGGCGGCTCTCGCCGCGATGGATTTCGGATACGGGCTCATGCTGGTGTCCGATCCGACGCGCGACGAGTCGCCCGCCGCCGCCCTCGCCTGCGACGGGTTCCTGATCACGGAACCCGTCACGAACGACCCCCTCATCGAGATGCTCCTCGCGGAGGGCGTGCCGTTTCTGTCCGTCGGGAAGGACCCGGCGAGGGCCGAGTACGACGCCTGGCTCGACACCGACACCGAACTCATGACGGACCGAGTGCTGCGGCACCTCGAGGACGCGGGGGCGACGCGAGTGGCTCTGGTTGCCGGAACCGATCCCAATTCGTGGAACCTGGGCGCCGAGGCCGCCTACCGCGTGTGGGCGGCGAATCGCGGTCAGGACGCTCTGGTCGCTATCCGGCCCGAGACCACCGGCGAGGCCGGCGGACGCGAAGCCGCCGACGAACTGTTCGACCGGAACGACCCACCGGACGCGGTGTACTGCCTCACCGGCAGGCACGCGGCGGGGGCGCTCGCGCGGGTCCGGGAACGAGGATTCGACGTCCCCGGCGACGTGCAGATCGTCGGCGGATCCGACTCGGAGCACACGCGATCAGCCGTCCCCCCCATCACCTCGGTGGATCTGCAGCCCGAACACCTTGCCCGCGTAGCCGTCACGCTGCTGGTCAACCGCCTCGACAACCTGGACCGGCCGGTCCCACCGGGGCATCTCCACGGACGCCTCGTCGTGCGAGGCTCCACCCGGACGTCACGCCGATGACGGCGTGTCCTCGCTGTGGTGCGCGTCGGCGGCCCGTTCCACTGGAGGGTTAGCGATATCCTCGGGAGGACGCCATCGAGAGGTGAGTCCACGGTTGTATTTGCGCTGGTCGTGCCGTCGGGACCAGCCCCGCAGCAACACGAGCCGACGGAGTGAGTAGACCGTCCGATGGGTGAAGGTGATCCGCTCGACACTCAGCGGTACCCGCCGCCCCCGACCACCGAACTGGGTGGAGCTGGTTTCGCTGACGTTCAGGAGATCGGCCGCGGCGGTTTCGGTGTGGTCTACCGCTGCACCCAGGAGGAACTGGATCGCACGGTGGCGGTGAAGGTGCTCACCGTGGAACTCGACGAGGAGAACCGGGCCCGCTTCTTCCGGGAGCAGCGGGCGATGGGCCGGCTGACCGGGCACCCGAACATCGTCAACATTCTGCAGGTCGGTGCCACCGACAGCGGCCGGCCCTACATCGTGATGCCGTACCACCCGCAGGATTCTCTCGACGTGCGGATCCGTCGCCGCGGTCCGCTGCCGTTGGGCCAGGCGTTGAGGCTCGGGGTGAAGATCGCAGGTGCGGTGGAGTCGGCGCACCGACTGGGTGTCCTGCATCGCGACGTCAAA
>NZ_LTCZ01000027.1:51342-100119 GCF_001583455.1 Rhodococcus sp. LB1
CCCGCCGAGTCCGGCCGCCGATGTCTACGGTCTGGGCGCCACCCTGTTCAGTGCCCTCACCGGGCATGCCGCGTTCGAACGGCGCAGCGGTGAGCAGGTGGTCGCCCAATTCCTGCGGATCACCACGCAGGAGGTGCCCGATCTGCGTGAGCACGGGATCCCCGAGGACGTGTCCGACACGATCGCACGGGCGATGTCCCGGACCCCCGGTCAGCGGCCGGCCACCGCCGCCGACTTCGGCGAGGAACTGCGAACCCTGCAACGTGCCCACGACTTCCTGGTCGACGAGATGCCCCTACGAGCCGAACCCGACACACAGGGCAACGGCGGGAGAAGCCCAAACGTACGACCGGGGCGCACAGGTACCTCCAGTCCGGGCGCGACGGGGAATCTTCCGCTGGAACTGACCAGCTTCGTCGGCCGCCGGCACGAGCTCACCGAGGCGAAGAACCTGCTGGCCGGGTCGCGGCTGGTGACGTTGACCGGGATCGGCGGTGTCGGCAAGACCCGGTTGGCGATGCGGATCGCGTCGGCTGTGCAGCGCGAGTATGCCGACGGGGTACGACTGGTCGAGTTGGGCGAACTGCGCGACGAGTCGTCGCTGATCGACGCCGTCGCGGGCGCACTGGGAGTCCGGGACCACTCGGCGAGGCCGCTGCGGGAGGTGCTGATCGAGTTCCTTGCACCGCGACAGGTGTTGTTGATCTTCGACAATTGCGAGCACATGGTGGACGCGGTCGCCGAACTCGCCGGCCCCCTGTTGTACACCTGTCCGCGGTTGCGGATTCTGGCCACCAGCCGCGAACCCCTGGGCCTCGGTGGGGAGGTGGTGCTGCGGGTCCCCCCGCTGGCCGTCCCGGATCCCGAGCGGAAGCCCTCGCTGCGCGGGTTGCCCAAATACGATGCCGTGTCGTTGTTCGTCGAGCGTGGCGCTGCCGCGGTTCCGGGTTTCGCGCTCACCGAGGAGAACGCGGCGGCGGTGGCGGGAATTTGTCACCGGCTCGACGGGTTGCCGCTGCCGATCGAGTTGGCGGCGGCGCGATTGCGGGCGATGTCGCCCGAGCAGATCCTCGGGCGCCTGACCGACCGCTACGCCCTGCTGACCCGCGGCAGCCGGGGTGCGCCGACTCGGCAACAGACGCTGCGGTTGTGTATCGATTGGAGCTTCGAGTTGTGCACCGCCGGNNNNCGAACTCGATGCCGCCGAGCGGGTGTGCGGCGCCGCCCTCGACCCGGGCGAGTTGCTCGACACGCTGACCTCGTTGGTGGAGAAGTCGATCCTGATCCGCGAGGAGTACGGGTCGGTGGTGCGGTTCCGGATGCTCGAGACCCTCCGCGAGTACGGCTTCGAGAAGCTCGAGCAGACCGGTGAGGCTGTGGCTTTGCGTCGACGGCACCGGGACTGGTACGAGGCGTTGGCGCTCGATGCGGAGGCCGAGTGGATCAGCGCCCGCCAACTCGACTGGATCGCCCGGCTGAAGCGCGAACAGCCGAACCTGCGGGAGGCCCTCGAATTCGGCATCGACGACGACCCCGCCGCCGGCCTGCGCACCGCCGCCGCACTCCGCTGGTTCTGGACATCCCAAGGCCTCTACAACGAGGGTCGGCGCTGGCTGGACCACCTGTTGGCTCGTTACCCCGTCGAACCGACCGTCGACCGGATCAAGGCGCTCTACTGCGCCAGCGTGATGGCCGACGTACAAGGGGATCTCGAGTCCGGGGCCGCGCTCGTGGCGGAGGCACGGACCCTCACCGCGGGCACGAGCGACCCGATGATGCGCGCTCTCGTCGCCGATGCCGACGGCACGCTGGCGCTCTACAACGGTGATCTCGAACGGGCCCGCTCTCGCCTCGACACCGCGCTCGCAGAGTTCCGCGGACGTGGCGAACGCACACTCGAAACCAGCGCCCTGTACCTGTTGGGGACGACCTATGGACTGTCCGGCTCGACGGAGCAGGCTGTCGAAAGCCTCGAGCGTGTTCTCGCAATCACGGAAATGCACGGCGAGAAGGTGTATCGATCGCATTCACTGTGGGCCCTGGGAATCGCGGTGTGGCAGCAGGGTGACGCCGATCGCGCGGTCCGGCTTCTCGACCAGTCGCTGGAGCTGACCCGGCAAGTGCACAGCCCCCGCTTCGCCGCTGCCTGCCTCGCGGCGCTGGCCTGGATCGCGTGCGAGCGACGCGACGCCGCCCGGGCCGCAGTGCTGATGGGAGCCGCGGAGGGATTGGCGCGATCGGTGGGCAGCGCTGTGGTCATTCATTCCAATCTTCTCGTATACCAACAGAACTGCGACCAGGAAGCACGGAAGCGGCTCGGGGGCACAGTATTCGAGGAAGCCCACCGCAAGGGCCGAAGCCTGAACTTCGATGCTGCAATCGCCTACGCCCTCCTCGAGCGACAGTCCGGCACCCCCGCACCCGCCGGCGACGCGTCGCCACGACTGACCAAGCGGGAACGCCAGGTCGCCGACCTCATCGCCGAAGGCCTGACCAATCAGGCCATCGCCGACCGCCTGGTGATCTCACCCCGCACCGCGCAGGGGCACGTGGAGCACATTCTGGCCAAACTCGGCTTCACCTCCCGGACGCAGGTTGCGGCTTGGGTCGTAGAGCAGGCGCACGACTAGGTAGTAGGTAGGGCTGAACTGTCGCGGTGTCTCAGACGCGGTGCTGCGATGGCTGCGGCGATGAGGCAGGCGATGGCGCCGAGGAGTAGTCCTGCGCGGCCGCCCCATTGCTGGCATACCCATCCGACGATGGGCCCGCCTACGGCTGTGGATCCGATGAACGCCATGCCGAACAGGGCCATCACTCGTCCGCGTGTGGTCGCTGCGGCCGCGAGTTGCAGTGTGCTGTTGGTCGTGGAGGTGAAGGCGACGCTGCATGCTCCCACGCAGGCCATGACTACGAGCATGACCCACAGGTTGGGAGCGAGGGCGGCGACGAGGAGGAGGACTCCGAAGGCGGTTGCCGTGAGAACGAGCGGCCGGGTTCCGGTGTGACCCCAGGCTGCGACGGCGAGGCCACTCACCACGGATCCAGCGCCCATCGCCGCGGTGATGAAGCCGTACGCGCCCGGGCCGGCGTCGAGGGTCTGGTCGGCGATCACGGGCAGGATCACCGGGAACTCGAGGGCGAAACAGCCGATCAGGGCCATCATGGTCAACGGTACGGCCAGCTGAGGGGTGCGTCGGACGTACGTGAGTCCTTCGCGGAGCTGCCCGCGGGCCCGGGCCGTCGGTGGTGACGGGTTCAGCTGTGCGACGTCGAGCGCGAGTAGGGAGGCGACGACCGCCACGAAACTCGCAGCGTTGAGGAGGAAACACAGACCGACACCGCCGGCGGCGATGACGAGTCCGGCGGCGGCGGGCCCGATCATCCGGGCGGTGGAGTTGAGCACCGATTGCAGGCTGACGGCGTTGCGAAGGTGGTCGGCCTCGACCATCTCGAGCAGAAACGATTGGCGTGTCGGGTTTTCGAAGCACTGGTTCAGGCCGAGGACGAGCGCGAGAACGTAGACGTGCCAGAGCTGGACTGCTCCGGTGACGGTGAGAACGCCCAGGATCAGTGCTTGCACACCCATCAGCGTGTGCAGGGCAATCATCAGGCGCCGCTTGTCGAGTCGATCGGCAACGACCCCTCCATACGGGGCGACGAGGAGCATGGGCACGGTCTGCAACGCCATCACCACGCCGATCGCGGTGGCGGAGTCGGAGAGCTCGAGGACGAGCCACGATTGGGCGATGGTTTGCATCCACTTGCCGGCTTGGGAAATTGCCTGACCGGTGATGTAACGGCGGAAGTTGGTGCTGGCGAGGGAAGCGAAGGTTTGCCCGCGGAGGCCGGAGAGAATGGTCATCGGCCCACCCCGGGGCGGGGTTCTGGTTGGTCGTTGCTCGTGGTGATCACCTCTGCTGGGGAAGTAGCGTGGAAATGCTTGCCGTCCGCCGGATTTCGGGGGACATCGGCAGCGGACGGCACGCACGTGGGGGCACGACCTAGATCAGCTCGATCACCGTGCCGAGATCGTGAAGGTTCTCGTCCGACGAAGACTCGTCCGCCTCGAGACCGACGCGCGCAATGCGGGACATCGCCATTCCCTCGGCCAGCGCGAAGGCAACCGGGGCAGCTGCAGCCGCAGAGACGAGGGCAACACAAGAATCGAACACACGGCGCGCGATACCGATTGTGCTGTCGGATCTTTGCCGAATATCCATTGTTTCCTCCCGGTCCCTATGCGGTCAGGCTGGGATACAGCCGTCGCGCCGTGCCCGCGAAGATTTCCCGGCGTTCGGGTTCGGACACGTCGGCCAGCACCTCCTGGGCGAGGGCGACGAGTTCGGGCAGCGACTGTTCCGCGGCGGGCAGGTTGGAGCCCCACGCGATCCGGTTCGCTCCGAATGCTGCGAGCACCGGGTCGAGGAAACCTGAGGCCTTTGCGCCGACGTCGTGGAGGCGTTCGAGGTTGCGGTGGGTCAGCTTGAGGTGCAGGCCAGGGTGGACGGCCAGGTCCGCCACCGCTTCGCCGGCGTCGGTGGGCGAGGCCGCGATGTCGGGGTAACCCATGTGGTCGAGCAACACGCGGACCGAGGGGAACCGGTTCAGCAACAGGTGCAGTTGCTCGGTGGCCGGACCGAGCCGCATCTGCAGGCACACGGTGACGCCGAGCTCGGTGGCCTTGTCCCAGAAGGGATACGTCTCCGGCGCGGCGAACCACTCGCCCTGGGTGGGTACCGTGCTGCCGCTGGTGAACAACCGCACCCCGGCGAGGCCACCGTCGCCGGCCACCGCCGCGAGGTTGTCGGCCGCGTCGGGCCGCAACGGGTCCACCGTGCCGACCGCGATGAACCGGTCCGGTCGCTGCGCCCGGCTGTCGAGTACGTAGGAGTTGTCGTAGCCGTAGGCGGTGGTGGCCTGCACCAGCACGGCCTGACCGATCCCGGCTTCGTCCATGCGCTCGATCATGCCGTCTGCGGTGACCGGCCGGGTGGTAGCCCAGCCGGACTGGGTCCCGCCGATCGGGCCCCGCGGGTAGCGGGTCACGTCGTCGGTGATGATGTGGCAGTGGGTGTCGACGATGTCCATGGTCTGGACCTTTCTCGGTTGGTGGGCCGGCTCAGGCGTCCGGGTAGTCGCCCTTGGCGAACAGCAGGGCGGGATCGGTGGGGAAGTCCGGATCGAGCAGGCCCTGGTCCCGCGAGAACTTCACGAGCGCTCGCACGCTCGCGTCGTTGGCATTCAGGCCGTAGGGGATCGGGTCGGTCCGGATCTGGTTGGCCTGCTTGCCCAGCCGCGGCAGCGCGGACCACTGCGGATCGGCCTCGACCTGACGACGTTTGCTCTCGGCGAACGCGGCGTAGAGCGCGGTGGGCAACCCGGGATCGCGGTCGACGAGGTCGCGGCGGAGTGCGATCACCGAGTGCAGCGGGTAGATCCCGGTGCGCAGGTACCAGTCGGTGGCGAGCACCTCGTGGTCGGGAAACAGCGGGTACGGACCGTCGTCGCCCGCGGGTTGCTCGGCCGTCGCGGACCATCCCGCCCGCGGCGCCCCCGCCCGTCCGGTGCCGGCGTTGCCGCTGAACGCGGCGTCGATCTCATCGGCGCGCAGCAACTCGCCGAGTGATCGGCCGTCGGTGACGCGCTCGACGTTCGCCGGGGCGCGGCCTTCGATGTGGTCGTCGTCGTCCACGACCCACGTGACCGTGTCGATGTCGAGGTCGTACTCGTCGCGCAGGATGCCGCGCATCCACACCCCGGTGGTCACCGTGTAGGCGCGGACACCGATCCGCTTGCCCTTCAGGTCGGCGGGGAAGCGAATCCCGGATGCCGAACCACACTGCACGTCGGAGTGGTGGAAGCGGCGGTTGAGAAAGACGGGGATCCCGGTGAGCGGAACCCCGGCCTGCAGCGCCATCAGGTAGGAGGTCGGCGCGAGTTCGCACACGTCGAATTCGAGGTCGCGGATCATCCGCCGGTAGGCGCCGATGATCGGGCTGACCTCGACGGGTTCGACTGTGTAGCCGTCCACTGCGACGTCGCCACCCAGCAACGCCTGCACGTGCGGGTAGTCCCCGAGTGCGACCGAAAGCGTATTCATGTTCAGCCTTTCGTGTTCAGAAGGAGCGAGTAGTTCAGCCACCGAGCCGCGACGCGGTGACCCCGAGCGCGGCGCAGGTGCGGTCGACGAGTTCGTCGAACTCGACCCGGCGCGGCAGCAGCCCCTGCTCGTAGGCGTAACGGGAAGCGTCGGTGACGGGCCCGCGCAGACCGTCGAACCCGACGGGGCTCAGATCCACCGAACCCGCCGTCGGGCCGGCGGCCGCAGTGGCCGCGGCCAATGCGTCGTAGACCGCGAGCACGGCCTTCGGGTCCTCGTTCGCCGCCGCCGCGCTGAACCCGACCACGTGGTTGATGGGAGCGAATCCCTTGCGCGCGGCCCATTCGGCCGCGACCGCGAGCGCGTGGGGAATGGCGGTGCGGATCCGGTCGTCGGAGGGCAGTTCGTTACCCATGATCCCGTAGTCGAGCCGGCCTTCGAGGAAGTCGGCCTGCAATGTGGCGCCTTCGGGTGCGCGCGTGACCCATGCCGGATCGGTGGCGCCGTCGACGTGTCCGCCTTCGTATGTCTGCCAGTTGATTTCGGTCAGATCGATGCCGTACTGCTCGCTGAGGAATCCGCGCAGCCATACCCCGGTGGTCTGGCTCCACGAGCGCACGCCGATGCTCTTGCCGCGCACGTCGTCGACGCTCAGTCCGCCCATGGTCACCAGGGTTTGGTGCTGGTAGCGGCCGAGCATGGTGACCGGCAGCAGCGCCACCGGCTTGTCGTGGGCGGCGGCCTGCAGCAGTGTCACCACGGCCAGCTCGCAGACGTCCGCCGCTGCGTCGTTCACGAAACCGCGTGACGCCTTGTGCACGGGCCGCACGTCGACACGTTCGGCTGTGGCACCGGCGGCTGCGGCCCCCTCGACGGCGGCGGCGGCGAGGTCGTCCCGGCCCAGTACGATCTTCATTTCCGACTCCTCTTGTCGTTGGTGGTCAGCACTGTCCGCGGTCACACGTCGTCGCCGTATTGGATGCGCCGGTAGGGCACGCTGAGCACGTCGCGGGTGATGCGGACGTCGATGACGGTCGGCCGCGGGTTGCGGACGTATTCGGCCAGCGCGGCGCGCAATTCGTCGGTTGTGCGGACTGTCGCGCCGCCGCCGCCGAGGGCCTGGCCCACCGTGCCCAATTCGGGGGTGGGGATCACGGCGAGCTCGGGATCGAGGCCCTTGGCCTTCGCCTTGTGGTACTCGGCGCCGAGGGCTTGGTCGTTCATGACGACGACGAGCACCGGTAGCCCGTAGCGGCAGGCGGTCTCGAACTCCGACAGGTGCATCAGGAAACTCGCGTCGCCTTCGACCACGAACGTCGGCTTGCCGCCGTTGGCGACGACGGTACCGATGGTCAGCAGCGGGGCCTGACCGATGGCGCCGAACATGCCGTAGTTCGAGGTGATCTCGCGGGAGCGCTGGAAGAGCATGGTGCCGAAGTCGGTCTGGTGTCCGCTGCCGAGCACCAGCCCGATCTCGCCGGGAAGTTCGGCGTCGAGCACCGAGATCGCCTCGCGCGGGTCGAGCAGGCCAGGCTCACTGCGGAACTCGGCCGGGTCGATCAGCGGGGCCGTGAGCCGGCTGTGCACCTCGGGGGTGTGGAAGCCTTCCACCTCGATACCGCGAACCCCCAGCGCGCCTGTCAGGGCGTCGAGGGCGGTGACCGCGTCGGCCTGCATGTAGCAGTCGGCGACCTGACCGTTGCCCATCACCAGGTGCGGCGCGGTGTCGATCTGGATGAACTTCGCTTCCGGGAAAAGGTATCCGCTCTCGATGGTGTAGTGGTTGAGGCTCGCGCCCACCGACACCACGCAGTCGGCCTCCTGCAGCAGCTCCATTGCGAGCCTGCTGCCGAACAGGCCCGCGATCCCCACGTGGTACTCGGTTTCGGCGCTCAGCCAGTTCTTGGCCTGCAGCGTGGTGGCGAGTAGGGCGCCGGTGCGACGCTGGAGTGCGAGGACCTGCTCGCCCGCGTCCGCGTTGCGGGCGCCTCGTCCGGCGACGATCACCACTCGTTTGCTCGCCCCGATGATTTCGCACGCCTGCTGGATCTGGGTCGGGTGCGGCAGCAGCTTGGGGGTGCGGAGCAGTTCGGTGGACGGGACGTACGGCATGTCGTCCTCGAACTCCTGCAGCTGCACGTCGAAGGGTGCGCTGATCATCACCGGCCGGGATTGGGTGCGGGCCAGGTAGAAGGCGCGCTGCACCACTTCTGCGGCCGACTCGGCCTTGGTCACCTGGAGGAATTCGCACTCGATCGCGGCGGCGAACCGTTGCTGGTCGAGGTACTGGACGGCGCCGGTGTCACCCAACGGCGTCTCCCCGCAGAACGCGACCAGCGGGATGCGTGCCCGGCTCGCCACGATCATCGACGTTGCCAGCTGCGCGGTACCGGGGCCGCTGGTCGTCGTCACGACGCCGGGCCGGCCGGATGCGCGGGCGTACCCGTGCGCCATGCTCAGTCCCGCACCCTCGTGGCGCACCTCGTACAGGCGCGTTCCGCGACTGGCCAGCGCGTTCATCCAGTGCATGTTGGCGTCGCCCATCATGCCGAACACATCCGTGGTGCCCTCGGCGGCGAATGCTGCTGCGAGCGCTTCGTAGACCTTCACCGCGCGATCTCCTTTTGCTTGTCGTGGTTGGCAACGCGGCTCGCCAGGCGCGGGAACACCTTCAGCGCATTGCCGCCGTAGATCGCCTGCCGGTCGTCGTCGCTGATGGAGTCGATGGAGTCCAGCAGCGCCTTGGTGTCGTCGAAGCGGTGCCCGGTTTCCGGGTCGACCCCGCGGACGGCGCCGATCATCTCGGAGGCGAAGAGCACGTTCTCGGCGGGGATGATGTCGGTGAGCAGTTCGAGGCCCCGTTTGTGGTAGACGCAGGTGTCGAAGAAAACGTTGTGCAGCAACGATTCCTGCAGGGGTGGCCGGCCTTGGTCCTGCATCATCCCGCGGTAGCGGCCCCAGTGATAGGGGACCGCGCCGCCGCCGTGCGGCAGGATCAGCCGCAGCGTCGGGAAGTCGGTGAACAGGTCCGACTGGCACAGCTGCATGAAGGCCGCGGTGTCGCCGTTGAGGTAGTGCGCGCAGGTGCCCTGGATGGCGGGGTTGCGTGACATCGCGACGTGGACCATCGCGGGCACGTCCAGCTCCACCATCTTCTCGTAGAGCGGGTAGTAGATCCGGTCGGTCAGCGGCGGCGCCTGCCAGTACCCGTCGGACGGGTCCGGGTTGAGCAGACAGCCGACGAATCCGAGTTCCTCGACGCAGCGCTCGAGTTCTTCGGAAGACAGGCGGATGGAGGAGGCCAGCGCGTCACCGGGCGACTGCGGGAGCTGGCACACCGCGGCGAAACGGTCCGGGAACAGGCCGCACACCCGGGCGATGAGGTCGTTGCTGACCTGCGACCAGACCAGGCTGGTCTGCTCGTCGCCGTAGTGGTGGGCCATCTTTCCCGCGCCGGGGGAAAAGAGTGTGAGGTCGGTGCCGCGTTCGAGCTGGAGCTCGAGCTGGCCCTGTTCGATCGCGGCCTTGATCTCGTCGTCGCCGATGTGCAACTCGTCGGGGGAAACTCGCGCGCCCGAATCCTCGAACGCCTTGATCTGGCGCTCTCGCCACTGTCCGAGCGCGGGTGGCGCGGTTGTGAAGTGGCCGTGACAGTCGATGATCATGAAGGTTTTTCTCCAGGTGAGGTGTTCGGGGTCAGGAGCGACCGGTGAGTTTGCGGCCCAGTTCCAGGCCGGGATAGCTGCGTACCGGCGCGGACATGAGGAAGCGGTAGCCCTCGTCGAGCACCTGCTCGACGTTGCTCGGGGTCACGTGCGGGTGGCCGACCACGACTCCGTGTTCGTGACAGATCTTCACGATCCGGCTCCTGGCCTCGACCATCGACGGGTGGTCCAGCTGGCGGGGCACGCCCAGTTCCTGGCTGAGATCGCCCTCACCGATGAGGATGAGACCGATGCCGGGCACCTCGTCGAGGATCGCCGGGAGGTTCTCGATTCCGAGCTGATCCTCGATCTGGATCACGACGAGGATCTCGCCGTCCGGGGCGAGCGGCCACACGTCGGCCTTGGCGTAATACTCGTCGTTCGACAGACCCCAGTAACGGGCGGCGGCCGCCGGCGCGTCGCCGCGCACTCCCGCCGGCTCGAACCGGTCCGCGCCGGGCAGCCGCGGGTAGCGGCACGCCGCGACCGCGTTGCGCGCCTCCTCGACCCGGCTGATGTGCGGCCACACGATTCCGTACGCTCCGAGGTCGAGGGCCTGCTTCGCGTGCCACTGCCCGTGTTCGGCTCCGTTGACGGGCACGCGGACGAGGGGCGTGGGCGACGGGGCGAGCGTGCCGGCTTCGAAGATCCGTCGCCGGTTGAGCAGGTACTGCAGGCTGTCCCGCAACGTCGTTGCGTCCCACGGCTTGTGCTCGGACTCGAACACCAGACCGTCGTAGTCGGACGTCGCGAAGTCGAGCGCCGCGGCCGGTTCGGGCGCCGCAAACGCCGCGAAGGCGTGCTGCCCCGATTCCAGGGCACCGATCACGCTATTGAGTCTTGCCACTTGCCACTCCGATCTGCTCGCTCTGTCGCTTGTGAATGGTCCTGTGCCACCAGGCGCGTACGCGTGCCCACAGGGTGGGACGGCCGGGTGCCGGTGTGACCACTGTGTCGCCGGTGCACCGGCGCACCAGCTCGTCCGTGAACTCCTGGGTCATCCGGGAAACCACAGCCCCGGCGCCCGCCTCGATCAGCGACGCGAGTTTGCCCGCGAGGCTCACCTCACCGGCCACACGTACTCGGGCACCGCCGGCCCCCTTGTCCTCGGTGATCCGGAAGGTGGCGTGCGCGGTGAACCGGGTCGCGCCCTGTCCGTCTCGTCCGCGGGCGGACAGCCGTCCCTCCCATTCGGGTTCATCGAGGTCGAGCGACATCCGGGCGCCGAACCGCACCCGGATCGCGCTGAACTTCACGACAAGCGTGCCGTCGAAGGAGCCGTCGTCGTGGAACTGGCCGAGTTCGGCTCCATTGATGCACGACACCACTTCAGTGGGGTCGGAAATGACCTCCCACACCCGTTCCGGTGGTGCGGGTACGGCGATCTCTTCGTCGATCTTTATCACAACTGTGTCCTCGCTTGGCGATCTGGAACACCTCCACAAATCGTTGTGGAGCTTGGGAACTCGCGAGACTCGATCAGCGAGCTGATGTCACGGGCGCCCCGCTGGTGGCGGAGTGCAGGCCGGCCGCCCAGTTGCGTTGGCGTCATCCGAGTCTCCTGGCGACGCGGCCTCAGATTGTTTAACAACTTTCTCTCGCACAGAGTAGCAGCGCGGCGTAGTTGTCTGCAAGAACATGTATAAATCTCTTGTTTCGGCACTGCACCCGGCGCGGCCAGAGAATCTTGTACAACAATCTGCGTGAACGTGTGGCTCGGCGGACCGTGGGAGCGGTGTGCCCGGTGGAAACCGCGGTCGCAGAGTAAGTCGTCGGAGCTCCTCGGACGCCGTTCGAGCAAAATTGTTAGACGATCCACGTCGCGGGGCCTTGTGTTGGGCCCGTCACACGCGTAAATTGGGCGAAACCGTAAGACAATATTGGTGGTCCGCCCGTCGGTTGAGGATCAGCATCAGTGCACCGGCACCGTGCACGCACTCTCCCCCCGGGCTCGGACGCAACAGAGGAGTCGTTTCATGACCCAAACCTTGTCCATCGCGGCGAAGTCCTACCCGCACACCGCGTTCCTCACCGACCCCGGCTTCACCGTCGCAGGGCGCGCCGTCGAGCTCGCGGCGGCGGATCCGATCTACAAGGCATTCGCCCCCATGGTGCGCGAACTCCGCTACGACGTCAGCGAATTGGCCATCGCCACCTTCCTGCAGGCTCGTGAAGCCGGTGCCCCGATCGCACTCCTGCCGGTGGTATTGAGTGGCGACTTCCACCACCACTCGCTCACCCGCTGGCCCGGTTCGGCCGAAATCAACCCGGCAGATCTGGCAGGGCGGCGGGTCGGTGTCCGGGCGTACAGCCAGACCACCGGGCTGTGGGTCCGCGGCATCCTGCACGAGGAGTTCGGCGTCGACGCCAAGGAAGTCACCTGGGTCACCACCGAAGAGCCGCACGTCGCCAGCTACGTCGAGCCGCCGAACGTCGAACGCACGACCGGCAAGGTGCTCGACGTGCTCGAGCGCGNNGTTCTCGGCCCGCCGGCGCTCGACGGCGCGCAGGGACCGCTGGTCCCGATCATCCCGAATTGGCGGGAGGCCGAGGAGGCGTGGGGCGCCCGGCACCAGACCGTGCCGATCAACCACATGCTCACCGTCCGGAGGGACCTCCTCGAAGCCGAGCCGCAGACGGTGTCAGCGCTCTACCGGGCTTTCGGCGCCGAGATCGAGGCGCGCAAGGCAGCCGATACCGCGCCCGGGCCCCGCGTACGCGCCCTCCGGTTCGGGGTGACCGACGAGCTCGTCGCCGGTCTGCAGATCGCGATCGACTACGCCTTGCAGCAGAACGTCATCCGCACGCCGGTGACAGTGGCCGAACTCCTCGACGATTTCACCCGGCACCTCGGCGAGCTTGCATGAACACACCCCGCCCGCACGCCCGCCCCGCCACCTACCAGCCGTGAGGTATTGATGTTCACCGTCGACACACACACCCACATCATCTCGCCCGACACCGATTCCTATCCCGCAGACCCGCTCGGCGGCCACCGCTCCACCTGGTCCCAGGAACGGCCCACCGACATCGACGGTCTCCTGCGCGCGGCTGACGCCGCCGCCGTCGACCACCTCGTCGTCGTCCAGGCCTCCACGGTCTACGGATTCGACAACAGCTACGTCGCCGACCAGCTCACCCGGCACGCCGACCGCATCAGCGGGGTCTGCTCGGTGGACTTCCTCTCCCCGAAGGTGGTCGACGACCTCCACCACTGGATCGACGAGCGGGGCTTCTCGGGAGTCCGCATCCGCGCTGCCGACGGGACGACGGCCGTCCCGACGCCCGGCCGCGGCCTGGACGACGAGCGCATGGCGCCCGTCTGGCAGTTCCTGTCCGATCGCCGGGTGCCGGTCTGCATCCAGATGCACGCCAAGCACGCTCCCATCCTCGCCGGACTCCTCCAGCAGTACCCGGGACTGACCGCGATCCTCGACCACGCGGGCCGGCCCCAGCTGGACGACGCCGCGCCGTACCCGAGCACCGACGGAGTTCCCCAGCTCGAGAAGACCGGCCGGGTCTTCATCAAGCTCACGCCGCCGGCCGTCCTGCGTGCGCAGCGCGAGAGCGGATCCGCGGCACCGGTGGTCCGCACGCTGATCGAGAAGTTCGGCGCAGCCAACGTCATGTGGGGTTCGAATTTCCCCGCCTCGGCCGGATCGTTGTCCGAACTTCACGACCTCATCAACACGCAACTGCCCTCGCTCGACGACACGCAGCTGGAACTGATCGCCGGCGGCACCGCCGGCCGGCTGTACGGGCTCACCCCTGCCGGCGCCGTTATCCCCGGCGCGAAGGAATGTTGATTGCCATGACCCGAATCGGGCGCAAGTTCTGTCTGACCGCCTCGGTCATGGCGGTTGCCGTCGCCTTGTCCGCCTGCGGCGGTCCTCCCCCCGTTCCGGACACCAAGAATCTCGATGAGCTGTACCAGGCGGCCAAGGCCGAAGGAGAGGTCGTCTGGTACGCGCCGAAACCTGAGGCGCAGATGAAGCCGGCCATCGACGCCTTCGAGAAGAAGTACCCCGGGATCGAAGTCCGGTACACGAACAAGAAGGCTCCGGACCTCGTCACCCAGCTCAATGTGGAGCAGGCCGCCGAGCGCGTGACCTTCGATGTCTCCAACGCGGGTGGGCTCACCGTGCTGCCGTCGCAGTCCTTGGCGGCGAAGGTCGACTGGGCGTCCTACGAGGTGCCCGGCGATCAGATCTTCGCCGACGACTTCGTCTACGTCTGGGCCGTCCCGAAAGTCTGGGCGTACAACACCGACGCCGTGGCCGCGAGCGATACGCCGAAAAGCTGGGACGATCTGCTCGATCCGCGATGGAACGGGGGAAAGCTCAGCGTCGAGGCGCGCGGGTCCTTCATGACCGTGTGGGCTCAGGACCCGGCCCTCGGCACCGACGCCGGTCTCGACTACAGCTCCCGGCTGGCCCAGCAGCAGCCCCACTACACCGAGAACACCACGCAGGCCCACACACTCATCGTCTCCGGCCAGACACCGGTCGGCACCGACCTCATCAACCTGGTGCTGGGCGACCAGGCCAAGGGCGCGCCGGTCGCCGTCGCACCGGTGGGCCCCACCAACGCCAACAAGTCCTACCTGTTCGTCGCCGAGGGCGCCCCACACCCGGCCGCAGGTCGCCTGCTCACCGCCTTCCTCGCCTCCGAAGAGGGCCAGTCCGCCCTGGTCGACACGTACAACTCGGCCATCCCCACCAACACGGACTGCACGGACGCCGCAACCAACCGCGTCATCGGCGCCCTGTGTGACGCCGGCGTCGAGTGGTTCGGCGAAACCAACCTCGAGCAGTACGAGCAGTTCTCGGATTACTTCCCCGAGGTCGAAGAGGCCTTGGGCACCGACGTCAACTGACGGCCCCCACCGTCGCACCGCTGCCCGACGGGCAGCAGAAGACTTTATCCCCTCACCTTTGGAGACTTCAGCGATGCAGTCCGGCACCCCGCTCTCCACCGGCGGACGCCCGCCCACCGGCACGCGCCCGCCCACCGGCACACGCCCTCAGCGAACCGGCGTCCGCCCTGAGCCCACCGACGCACACCCGCACCGGCGGGACCGTGTCCTGATCGGCGTCAACATCGTCATCGGCGCGATCATCGCCTATCTCATGCTCTTTCCCCTGGGCATGCTGTTGTTCAGCAGTCTCAAGGACAGCGAGACGAAGCTGCCCTTCCAGGTCCCCGGGTTCACGCTTGCCAACTTCACCGCGATCTTCTCCTCGAAACGCCTGGTCGAAGTCGCGCTCAACTCGTTGATCTTCGTGGTCGGCACCGTGGGCCTGGCTCTCGTGATCAGTGTCAGCCTGGCCTACCTGTTCGAACGCACCGACATCCCCGGTCGCCGATTCCTCGCGCCGAGCACACTGGCCCCCATGGCCGTGCCGGCCACGGTCATGGCAGTGGCCTGGGTGCTGGCGGCCAACCCCACCAACGGCCCGATCGCCATCGTCATCGAGCGGATCTTCGGGTTCACCATCGACATCTACTCGCTGCCGGGCATGATCCTGGTCGCCGGAATCTTCGGCGTGCCAGGCATGTACATCATGCTCGCGCCGACGTTCGCCCGGCTCAACCTCGAGTTCGAGGAGGCCGCGGCCACGTCGGGCGCCGGATGGTGGACACGAACCCGCAAGGTGGTTCTGCCCCTCACGATGCCGGGAATCACCGCGGCCAGCATGCTGCTGGTCGTCATCGCGCTCGAGGAATTCGCGATCCCGGCCATCCTCGGAATGCCGGACCAGATCTACGTGTTCAGCAGCCTCATCCAGGCCTCGCTGCAGCCGCCGTCGGGACTCGCCAACTACGGCCAGGCCAGTGCCTACGGCATCATGCTGGTCCTGCTGTCCCTGGTGATGATCGCCGTCTACCGGCGCCAGACCCGCGAGTCGCACCGGTTCCAGGTGGTGGGGGGCAAGGGATACCGGTCCACGCCGGTGCGGCTGGGACGCTGGCGCATCCCGATCTTCACGATCGTCTTTCTCTACGTACTCGTCGCGATCATCGTGCCCATCCTGACCCTGGTCTGGACGAGCCTGACCCCGTACCTCCAGCCGATCAGCTTGGACAATCTGGGTGCGCTCAGCCTCGCCAACTACACCGCGATCTTCACCAACCCGAGCTTGAGCCAAGCGGTCATCAACACCCTGGTGATCAGCCTGGTCACGGCGACGCTGACCGCCGGGTTCGCCCTGTGGCTGGCGCTGGCCGCCAGCCGCGGCGGACGCATCGGCCGGTGGCTGTTCGATATTTCGTTCCTGGTCTTCGCCATCCCCGCCGTGGTACTGGGAATGGCGGTGCTGTTCCTCTACCTGTACCTGCCGTTCCCGATCTACGGGACGATCTGGATCATCATCATCGCGTTCACCACCCGGTACGTCCCGCGCGGGTCACGCATGATTCAGACGGCACTGCTCCAGCTCGACAAAGGACTCGAAGAGGTGGGACGCGTCTCCGGTGCGTCGAAAGGTGTCGTGCTGCGCCGGGTGATCTTCCCCCTCGTCGCCCCCGCGGTGTCGAGCACGTGGCTGTGGGTGTTCGCCCACTCCCTGGGCGAACTCCCCATCGCGCTGCTGCTGTCCAGCTCCGACAACCGCACCGTCGTGGTGCTGCTGTGGGACATGATCGGCGAGAGCGCGAACTATCCCGAGGCCAGTGCCCTCGCAGTTCTCCTGCTCGCCCTCTCCGCCGTCTCCGTCTGGTGGGTCAACCGCCGTGGCGTCCAAAAACACATCTGAGGTGTCGTGAACATGCAGAAACTCGTTGCTACCGACCATTCCGTACAGATCTCCGGTCTGCAGAAACAATTCACCCGTCACGACAGCGGCGAAGTGAACCGCGTCATCGACGATGTCAGCTTCGCCGTACCGAAGAACAGCTTCTTCACCTTGCTGGGACCCAGCGGCTGCGGCAAGACGACCACGCTGCGTTGCCTCGCCGGACTCGAGACCGCTGACGGCGGCGAGATCTGGATGAACGGGAAGGCCGTCTTCTCCGCCGCCGCGGGTCGCGACGTCCCTCCCGACTCCCGGCCGATCGCCATGGTGCCGCAGTCCTACGGGATCTGGCCCCACATGAAGGTGTTCGACAACGCCGCATTCCCGCTCCGATACGGCCGAAAGACCTACCCCCGCCCCGAGACGCAGCGCCGTGTCCTCGCAATGCTCGAACAGGTGGGGCTGTCGGAGTACGCCGACCGTTGGTCCACCCAACTCAGCGGCGGCCAGCAGCAGCGGCTCGCGCTGGCCCGCGCGCTGCTGTGCGAGCCGGAGGTCCTGCTGCTCGACGAACCGCTGTCCAACCTGGACGCCAAGCTACGCTCACAACTGCGCGCCGAGCTGCGGTCGTTCCAGCAGAAGTTCGGCGTCACCACCATCTACGTCACGCACGACCAGGGCGAAGCCCTCGCCATGTCCGACACGATCGTCGTCATGAACCGTGGCCGAATCGAGCAGATAGGCTCGCCGAGCGAGATCTACGACTCCCCGGCGACACGGTTCGTGGCCGACTTCGTCGGCAGCGCCAACCTCATCCCCGGAGTGCTCGACCGGCCGGCAGGCCCCCGTGACCGTGTGGTCGACGCCAAAACGACCCTCGGGGTGGTGCGGTGCGAGCGATTCACCACCCCACCCGCACCGCCCACCGCCGGCCAGGAAATGTCCGTGTGCATCCGGCCCGAGAACATCCGCGTCGTCACTGCGTCACGGGAGCCCGAGGGCCCCAACCGGTTCCCGGCGCGCATCATGACCGCCGAGTACCTCGGCGATCGCCAGGAGATGGTCGTCGCCGTCGGGGATGTCACGCTTCGCGCGCACGCCGATGCGCACTTCGACGCTCGCCCGGGCGACGACGTGACCGTTGTCCTGGACCCAGCGTGGACGGTCGCGCTGTGGTCGTAACGCCGTAACTCGTGAGAGTGCTGTCGGCGTGTTGAACTGAGTGGACGAGGACCTCCGGGCGGAGCGGGTGTCGTGGCGCACCCACGAGTCGCCTGGAGGTCCTCGCGGCGACGATTAGTCGGCCGGCGGGGGGAACTTCAGCTGAAGCGCCCGCCGGGCCGACGACAGATGATGCCGCATCGCCGCCGCGGCGGCCTCCGGGTTGTGGGTGACGATCGCGGCGAGGATGGCCTCGTGCTCCCTGACGGAGTCGGTCCGCGGCTGCTCGCGGTCGGCGTCGCGGTACTGCTGCATGACGAGTGGGTACAGCAGGCTGTCGACGAACCTGGTGAGCGTGGCCTGCCGCGCCGCCCGCTTGACCTGTTCGTGGAACTTGCGGTTGAGATTCGCGTACTCCTCGCGCCCACCCGGTACCTGCCAGTCCCACATGCGCTTACAGGTTTCGGTCATCGCGGCGATGTCCGTATCGGTGGCGCGTTCGGCGGCCTTCGCCGCCAGCGCTGCCTCCATCACCGCGCGGGTCTCCAGTATCTCGACCGCCTCGTCCACCGAGAACGAGCGGGTGCGAGCGCTGCGGTTCGCCTCGGCGGTGACGTAGCCCTCCTGCGCTAGGCGCGCGAGCACCGAACGGATCGTCCCGCGCGAGACCTGGAGCTGCGTGGTGAGCTCCGATTCGGTGAGGCGTGAGTCCGGTTCGTAGTGACCGGAGAGGATCAAAGCACGCAGATCGTGGTAAGCCTGCGATGTCCGGTTGGCACCCGAATCCGGGCTGTCGTTGCCCGGGCCCGTGCCCGTAGCTAGCACCATGGTGTGTCACCTCGAGTAGTCGTGGATCTGGCGGGCAGACGCGTCACGCACAGCCTCCCACGTGATGTTGTACAACAACATCACCGGTTACGTATCGAGCGATCGATGGGAACGCGGTTAGGCGGCAGCAAAACTTTCCCTTCCTGCCTCGACTAGTCCGTACTGACGTCCATATTGTTGCACAATTCGCACCCTCCGGCCCACGAGAAACCCGACCCCGACATACACGTGCTCGCCGAATCAGAACAACCAGGGGACCTCGTCGTGACCGAAGTCGTGGAAGTCGCCGAACCGCCCCGAGTAGAACACCAGGCCGGTGCCCTCCCGGCAGCGCATGTCGGTGACTTCGCCGTAGAAGACGCGGTGGTCGCCGATGTCGTGGGCGCTGTGGACCCTGCATTCGAGCTGGGCCAGAGCATCTTTGATCAGCGGCAGACCCGAGCGGCTGCGATCGCAGGGCAGGTCGTCGAATCGGGCGCCGCCCCGCGTGGCGAAGCGACGGGCGAGGGCTTCCTGACGGGAGCCGAGGACGGACACGGCGAACGAGCCCGCGGCTTCCGCGGCCTCGGTGGTGCGGGAGCCGTGGGTGAGCGAGACGAGCAGGATCGCCGGGTCCAGGCTGATCGAGGTCAGGGAGCTGATCGTCATGGCACTGGGGTTGCCGTCGCCGTCGTCGGCGCTGACGACGGCGACCCCAGTGGTGAACCGGCCCATGCTTCGTCGCATGTCCGTCGGGGTGGGCGCGTGGAATGCCGGAAGGGTCATCGTGGGCCTACTTACTGTGGTACCGGACTTCGAAGGTGACAACGCCCTCGTCCGTGCTCCAGGGGCCGTGCGGCATACCCGGCGGTCGGCAGGCGTACATCCCCGCGGTGAACGTCTCGCCGAGGGTCAGATCGGTGAACGACCCCTCGAGGATGTAGACCTCCTCCCAGAAGTCGTGTTTCTGCACGCCCATCGGCGTCGAGTCGGCGCCGGGTTCGTAGCGCAGGATCCGGGTGGCGACGTTGCCTTCCGGGCCCTTGGCGAGGATGCGTTCGGTGATCTTCGGATCGTCACCCGGACATACCGTCCACTGGACGTCGGTGACCGGGAAGAATTCGAATTCAGGCTTGGCCATGATGGTTTACTCGCTTTCCGCTTTGTAGCCGTCGGTGAACTGCTGCACTGCCGCGACGGCGCTGTCGTAGTCGTAGTTGCGATACGTGTACGCGCCCTTCACCACGAAAGGGGCACCCGCGTAGAACATCTCGTACTGCTGGTGTCGTCCGGCGAATTCGGAGCCGATGATGTCCCAGGCCAGCTTGAAGAGCTTGACGCGCTCCTCGGACGGCACACCGGGGGACTGGACGTAGTGTTCGATGTCCCGGGACGTCAACGGGCTGGTGAGGTCCTTGACGCTCGACGGGAGTTGCAGCACACCGCCGCCGACGAGGTCGCGCAGGATCGCGATCACCCGCGGGTAGATCTCCGACTGCAGACCCATCGACCCATACAGGGCCTGCCTGCCCGGCAACCACATTCCGGCCGAATCCGGCTCGGCGGTGTACTCGGCGGCCAGCACCGCGGAACGGACTCCGCTGACGAGTGCGGCGAGCTCGCCGAGCTTCTCCTGAACGCTGGGGATCTTGTCCACCCCGTTGACCTGGGTGACCCGACGCGCAACGCCGGCAATGAATTCGAGCTTCGTCGCGAAGCGAATCTGCGCCTGCCAGTTGCCGAGAACGTGGGCGCCCGTCTCGAAGAACTGACGGCGGACACCGGTGGTGTCGCGGTCGACGAACACTCGGTCCCACGGCACGAGGACGTCGTCGAAGACGAGGAGCGAATCGGGCTCGTCGTAGCGGCAGGTCAGTGGGTAGTCGAACGAGCTCGTCGCGGCCGGGATGTACGGGCGGCGGACGTACTGCTTGAGACCGGGGGCGTTGGTCGGGACCACGAACCCGACGGCGAAGTCCTTGTCGTCCGGGCCGAGCGGCTTGATGCACGAGACGAAGATTTCGTCGGCGATCGCTCCGCCGGTGGCGAGCATCTGCGAACCACGGATGACCAGACCCTCGGGGGTCTCCTCGACGACGCCGGCCTGCAGGTACTCGCCCTCCCAGCCCGACGCCGTCGTCGCGCGTGAGACCTGTGGCGGGATGATCGCGTACGAGACGTAGAGGTTCTCGTCGAGCAGGCGCCGGTACAACTCGGACACGTTCGCCCCGAAGTCGTGCCCACCCTCGGCCGCGAACACCTCGGGATGCGCGGCGAACGCGGCAAGGAACGTTCCCACATGATCGGGGCTACGACCGATCCATCCGTGCGTGTGCTTCGCCCACCGCTCGATCGCCTCCCGCCGCTGCGCGAGCTCCTCCCGCGACCGTGGAATCGAGAACACCCGGTTGGCCGCGTTCCCGGTTTCGGGTGCGACGTACTGCATGCCGTTGGCCTCGTCCGCGGCCAGATCGAACATCTCGGCAATCGTCCGGGTCACGGGAGCGAAAGCCGGATGGGTGGTGACGTCGTCGATCTTCTCCCCGTCGACGAGCACTACTCGCCCGTCGTTCAGGGAGGCCAGGTAGTCGGCTCCGGTGCGCATGTCAGTGTCCTTCGGTGGTGTAGGAGTGGGTCAGGGCTCGGCCGTCGGGCAGGGTGAGTTCGAGGTCCCACCGGTGGCCGGGGGTGAAGTTGCCGTCGAGCAGCGGCAGGGTGCCTGCGAAGCAGAGCAGGTCCTCGCCGGTGTCGCCGAGCCGGTCGGCGAAGATCTGCAGAAGGTTGTGCGGTGTACGGAGATTGGCCAGGGTGCCGTCCTGATACAGGACCCCGTCGACCCACGATCGGGCCCGGCACGCGTCCCAGTCGAACGACGCCCAGTCCTCGATCTCGACGACGGCCGGGCCTACCGGCTTCGGGCACGCCCGCTTCGAATCGCCGATGTCGACGGTCTCGAGTTGGCGGTCGGTGTGGTCGGAGCCGACACCGAGGTAGTACCGCCCGCCGTGCCTCAGGATCACGGGCTCGACCTCGCCCGAGGTGTGCGCGCCGGTGACAGGGGCCTGCGTCGCGGTCGTGATCGTCGCGATCTCGACGGGGTAGAACATCGGCACCTGTGCCGGCGGTGCGACTCCGATGGCGGCGAGTTCGTCGATGTGATGTTGCACCGCTGCTTCGTCCCGGCCGGTGTACCCGGCGACCAGGGTTCGGCCGCCGCCGAATCGCAGGATCTCGGAGGAATCGAGGGTTTCGAAGGTGAGCACCTCCGTGGTGGCGCCGGTCATGAAAGGACCTTTCTGCGGTTGAGGAAGCTGTAGTCGCCGAGCCGGTCCTTCAGGACCGGGAACTCGGCGCGGGTGCGGTCGACCACGGTGGGGTCGATCTCGGCGATGGTGATGCCCTCGGACGAATCCGCCTCGGCGATCACCGTCCCCCACGGGTCGACGATCCGGCTGTGCCCGCCGAGTTCGACCGAATTGTGTGTGCCGGTGGCGTTGCAGGCGATCACGAAGACCTGGTTGTCGACGGCGCGGGCCGAGGTCAGCAGCCGCCAGTGCTCCTTGCGGGCTTTCGGCCACGCGGCGGGCACGATGACGAGTTGCGCTCCGGCGGCGACCAATTCGGTCCACAATCCGGGGAACCGCAGGTCGTAGCAGGTGGTGGCGGCGATCGGGCCGAACGGCGTGTCGGTGGTGTGGATCTGCGTCCCCGGCTGCAGGAGCTGCGCTTCGAGGGAGTCGTATCCGAACACGTGAACTTTGCTGTAGTGGTGGTGGATCTGTCCGTCCGGGCCGATCAGGACTGCGGTGTTGCGCAGCCTGCCCTCTTCGCCCTGTTCGACGATGCTGCCGGCGTGGATGTAGCACTGCCGTTCGACGGCGACGGCCGCCAGAACCTGGACGGTACCGCCGTCGAGGGTTTCCGCGGCTGTGGAGTAGTCGTCGAAGTGGTTGTATCCGACGCGCCACAGCTCGGGCAGAACGATCAGGTCGACTCGTTCGTCGAGTCCGGTCAGGAGGTTGCGTACGCGCTCGAGTCGATGCGCGGGGGTCTCGGAATCGGGGCTGGCCAGTTGAGCCAGGGCTATCTTCATGGGTTTCCTTCGTGCCGTTAGATGTTCGGCCGTTTCATTGACTGCAGGGTGGTGTCGAGGTGTTCCCGCACCGCCTGTACCGCGGCGTGGGGATCGCCTGCCGCGATCGCGTCGGCGATGGCGCGGTGCTCGACGAGGACCTGCTTCTTACGGGTTTCGTCGGCCATCACGATGCGGATTCCCATCCGCATCTGACGGTCCCGCAGTGAGCTGTAGAAGTTGTTCATCAGAGGGTTGCCGGCCGCGCGGATGATGGCCGTGTGGAATTCGAGGTCGTGCGCGATGAAGTCGACCGGGTCGGTGTCGTTCTCCTGGAGGTCCAGGAGAATGCGGAGCCGGTCCGGTACCAGGCCCGGCTGGGGTGCCACTTCGGTGACCGACCATTCCTCGACCACCCGGCGGGCCTGCATGATGGCTTCGACGTCGCTGTCGGACAAGGCCGGGATGAAGGCGCCCTTGTGGGGCACTCGCCGGATGAAGCCTTCGGCCTCGAGGCGTAACAGCGCCTCGCGCACGGGGGTTCGGGAAATTCCGGAGGAGGCGGCGACCTGCGCTTCGGACAGAAACATCTCCTCGTCGCGGGGCAGGGTGACGATGGTGTTCTTCAGCCACTCGTAGGCCAGCTCCGGCGCCGTTGCTCCGGTGGTCTTCGATGTCGTCATGGCTTGCCCCTTCGAGGAGAGTCAGTAGTGGACGGACGCCGGCGTTTCCGGTGTCCGGGAGATGGCCTCGTCGCCCACGGCCGCGAGATCCACGGACTGCGTTTCCCGCGCGAGGAGTGAGGCGATCAGGGAGATGACTCCCATGGCTGCGAGATAGGCACCGATGGCGTATCCGGTGCCGAACCGGGTGTAGAGCGCGATCGCGATGATCGGGGCCAGCGAGCCGGCCAGGACGGACGCGAGGTTGTAGGCCAGCGACACCCCGGAGTACCGGACCTCGGTGGGAAACAGTTCGGAGAAGAACGCGCCGATCACGGCGCTGTAGGCCGCGAAGATCAGCAGTCCCACCGACACCGCGAGGGTGATCGCCGCCGGATTCTTCGTGTCCAGCAGCGCGAAGAACACGAACGCCCACACGATGGTGGCGGCGGACGCGCCGATGTAGATCGGTCGCCGGCCGATCCGGTCGGCGAGCACGGCGAACATCGGGATCGTCACCAGGGCGACGACCATGCCGATCATGACGGCGTTCAATCCGGTGCTGCGCTCGAGTTCGAGGATCTGGGTGATGTAGGTGATGACGAACAGCGAGAAGATGTAGAAGCCGGCGTTCTCGCCGAAGCGGGTGAAGGCCGCGAGGAGGATCTGGCGCCAGTGTCCCCGGACGGCCGCGGCGAGCGGCATGCCCTTCTTCTCGGCGGTCGCGGTTTCCCGGGACTGCTCGAACAGCGGGGTCTCCGCGACGTACAGCCGCAGCACCAGACCGATGATCACCAGCAGGGCCGACAACCCGAAGGCGATCCGCCAACCCCAGGACAGGAACGCGTCCTCCGACAGCGTCGAACCGAGGACGGCGAGCACCCCGGCCGCCAGCAGGTTGCCCAGCGGCGGACCGAGATTCGGCCAGGCGGACCAGAACGCCCGTCTCTTCGAATCGCCGTGTTCGGAGACCAGCAGGACTGCGCCACCCCATTCGCCACCGAGGGCGAAGCCCTGCACCAGCCGCAGAAGCACCAGGATCAACGGTGCGGCGACGCCGATGGACGCGTAGGTGGGCAGGAAGGCGATGAGGAAGGTCGACACTCCCATGAGCATCAGGCTGGCGATCAGGGTGGCCCGCCGGCCCTTGACGTCCCCGTAGTGCCCGAGTACTGCGGCACCGAGGGGACGCGCCACGAAGCCGACCGCGTAGGTGGCGAATGCGAGCATGGTTCCCACCAGGGGATCCTCGGTGGGGAAGAACAGCTTGTTGAACACCAGCGCCGCCGCTGTTCCGTACAGGAAGAAGTCGTACCACTCGACTGCGGTACCGGCGAGGCTCGAACCTGCAATGACGGGCAGGCTGGTGTGGGGTCTGCGATTGATAGATTTGTTGTTGGCGGTTGCCATAGTCGACTCCTAGGTCGAATCGTCGCTACGTGACGAGCTGCACGTCCTTGCGCCTACCTCCAAGTAGGCGACTCGAACGGTCGCGCAGATGGTGCTGCCTGGGCTCGGTGGCTGCTCCAACAGCTGCCGAGCCCGCTTTTTTTTCTTGCCTCATCCGACTGTGAAGCCGATCACGAAAAGGCCGTACACCAGTTGTATACGACCGGTCTACGATTCGCAAGAGGGCGGCTGAACTCTCCGTTTCCGCCCCGCGACCGGGCAACTCTTGACGCCGGCCCGAGCACGGCCTAGCTTAATCGAATCATATTCGATTAATTGAAGGAGGTGCCGTGGACGCCGAACTGCTCGTCGCTGGAGGCGCGGTGCGCACCGGTGATCCCGACCGGCCGGTCACCGACGCGCTCGCCGTGGCCGGCGGCCGCGTGGTCGCGCTGGGGGAGCGGGCTCATGCCATGCAGTCGAGCCGCACCGAACTGATCGACCTGCGTGGGGGCGCGTTGTTGCCGTCGTTCGGCGACGGGCACGTCCACCCGCTGATGGGCGGGCTCGGATTGCGCGGTGCCTCGATCCGCGACTGCGGAAGCATCGACGAGGTCCTGCGCGAGGTGCGCCGGTGGGCGGACGAGAATCCCGGAGCCGGTTGCGTATTCGGGGACGGGGTTTCACCGACGCTCGCCGAGGGCGGGCGCTTCGAGGCCCGGTGGCTCGACAGTGTGGTGCCGGACCGGTCGGTGGTCCTGCGCACGATGGACCATCACACCGCGTGGGTCAACAGTGCGGCGCTGCGGTGTGCCGGACTGACTCGGGACACCCCGGACCCGGCAGGCGGAGAGATCGTGCGAACCGCCGACGGTGAGCTGCTCGGCACTCTGCGTGAATGGGGTGCGATCAATCCGGTTCTCGCACTGGTGCCGGAGGTGACCCTCGACGACCGGGTCGATGCGCTGGCGACGGTGTCGAAGATGCTTGCCGCCGCGGGCATCACGTGGGTGCAGGACGCGTGGACCGAACTCGACGACGTCGAGGTCTGGCTGACCGCCGCGGACCGCGGGCGACTGTCGACCCGTGCCAACCTCGCGTTTCGTGCCACCCCGGAGAGCTGGGAGGCCGACCGGGAGGCGTTCGCCCTGACGCGGCGGAAGGTCGAGGAACGGGGCGGCGACGCGGTCAGGGCGGGAACGGTCAAGTTCTTCGCCGACGGGGTGATCGAGGCCGGCACGGCAGCGCTTCTGGCGCCCTACACGGACTGTCCGCACTCCCACGGCATCAGCAACTGGACGACGGCCGAACTGTCTCGGGCTGCGGCCGAAGTCGACCGGCTGGGTTTCCAGATCCACATCCATGCCATCGGCGACGCCGGTGTCCGCATGGCGCTCGACGCGATCGAGCACGTCGACCGCAGCAACGGTCCGCGTGATCGGCGTGCCACGATCGCGCATCTCCAGTTGGTCGACGGTGACGACCTCGACCGATTCACGTCCCTCGGGGCGGTCGCCAACTTCCAGCCGCTGTGGGCCCAACTCGACGCCCTGATGACGGAATTGACGATTCCGCGGATCGGGGACGAGCGGGGCGCGCAGCAATACCGCATCGGAACCCTCACCGAGCGAGGTGCTCGCGTGGCCTTCGGCAGTGACTGGCCCATCACCGCCTACGAGCCGATCAAGGGAATTGCCACCGCGATCCACCGCCAGACGCCGTCCGGAATACCGACGGAAGGATGGCTGCCGCGGGAACGCGTCGGCCTCGAACGGGCCCTCGCCGCATATTCGGCGGGAGTCGCCTATCAGGGTTTCGAGGAGGACCTGTGGGGCTGTCTCCGGCCGGGAATGCGGGCCGACATGATCCAGCTGCCGGTCGACCCCTACGACCTGTCGTCCACGCAGGCGCTCAGCGAGCTTGCCGTGACCCGAACCTGGCTGGGCGGCGTGCAGGTTCACTGAGTCCCGGCGCTACCGCTGCACCGCGCCGCATTCCTGGAGAAGGTTGTGGAAGCCCGCCAGCAGAGCCGCCAGGCCGAGCTCGAACGCCTGCTCGGCCCTCTCCGGGCCGCGGGGTGCGGCGGCGAGCGCCCGGGTCAGGGCATCGTCGGTCGTCGTCGGATCCGCTTCGATCATGACCTCCGGCGCGGCCGCGTCCAGGGCGGCCCCCAGGAGAAAATTCTCGGCGGCGGTGATGACGGCCATGATGTGGTCGTCCGGGAACCCGGCGTCGCGCAGTCCGGCCGCCGCCGAGTGGTACACCGACAGCGAGCCGGGATCGCGCACCGTCTCGGTGGCCAGGAGGCGGATGGCGGTGGGGTGCCTGCTGAACGCTGCCCGATACGACCGGGCCCACTCGGAGAAGGCTTCGTCCCAGGGCAGGCGCTCGAAGGCCGATCCGTCGATTTCCCGGACGACGCGGTGGCGAACCAGTTCGACGACGGCCGCGCGGCCTTTGGCATGGTGATAGATCGACGACACCTGCACGTTCAGGTGCCGGGCGAGATCCGGCATTCTGAAGTCGCCGTCACGATCGACCAGTTCGAGCGCCGCCTCCGCGATGCGTTCGCGGTCCAGGCGTGCGACGCGAGGTCTGCCCATCGGTGCACCCACCTCTCCAATCGAAATTCATTCGATTATGCCCTTGTGGCGCCGGTCACAACGTTCTAGTCTAATCGAAACACATTCGATTAGTTCCTCGTCGCGTATCCGCGCTCCCGGGTTTCCCCGCCGCTGCGCCCGTGCCCTGACTGGAGAAGTTCCTCATGAAGAAATCCGCACCCGGACCCGCCTCCGGCACGCAGCTGGAGGGTGGCGCCCTCGGTACCTCCGGCATCGTGTTCTTCGTCGTGGCGGCTGCCGCGCCGTTGCTGGTGATGGCGGGGGTGGCTCCCCTGGCCCTGAACGTCGCGGGCATCGGGGCTCCCGGCGGGTACATCCTGGCCGGACTCGCGCTGGGCGTGTTTGCGATCGGCTTCACTGCGATGAGCAAGTACATCCACAACGCGGGGGCCTTCTACTCGTACATCTCGATCGGACTCGGCCCCCGATGGGGCCTCGCGGCCGCGGTACTCGCCCTCGTCTCCTACAACGCCCTCGAGATCGGGATCTTCGGCGCCCTGGGGTATTTCACCCAGTCCACCATGGCGGATCTGGTCGGGCTGGACCTTCCGTGGGGACTGTGGTCGCTGATCGGCGTCGGACTCGTCTGGTTCCTGGGGTCGCGATCGGTCCATGTCGGCGCACGGTTCCTGATCCTGCTGCTCACCGCCGAGACGGGGATCCTCGTCCTGCTCGCGGCCGCCGTGATTCTCCGGGGCGGCGCCGAGGGTCTCGGTGTCGATTCGTTCGCACCCGCCCACGTCTTCAGCCCCGGCCTGGGTGGGGTGCTGACCCTGGCGTTCGCCGCGTTCATCGGGTTCGAAGCGACCGCCCTGTATCGGGAGGAAGCGAAAGATCCCGCACGGACGATCCCCCGGGCGACCTACCTGGCGGTCGCATTCCTCGGCCTCTTCTACGCCTTCATGGTGTGGATCATCATCCAGGCCTACGGCCCGGATCAGGCGCTCGCGCTCGCGGCCTCGGATCCCGCCGCCATGTACTTCGACGCCATCGAGAACTACGTGGGTGGCTGGGCGAGCACACTCATGGAACTGTTGATCATCACGAGCATCCTCGCCAGCCTGCTCGCGTTCCACAACGCGATCACCCGCTACGCCTACGCGTTGTCGCGCGAGCACGTACTGCCCCGTTTCCTCGGCAGACTGCACCCGGTCTACAAGTCGCCGTACGTGGCGAGCGCCGTGCAGAGTCTGCTTGCGATGGTCGTGATCGTCGGATTCGCGGTAGCCGGCGCCGACCCCTACCTTCAGCTCCTGCTCTGGGTGAATTCGCCCGGTGTCGTCGGCATCGTCGTACTCCAGGCCATGGCAGCCGCAGCCGTTCTCGCTTTCTTCTGGCACGACCGCCGCGGGCATTCGGTCTGGAGGGTGCGCGTAGCGCCCGCCGCCGCCCTCGCCATGTTGAGCTGCGCGACGTGGTTGATCGTGGCCAAGATGGGCTTGCTCACGGCCGCAGGACCCGCCGTGAACACCGTCCTCGTCGCCGTCACACCGGTAAGCCTGGCGATCGGGCTGGTGCCCGGTGCGCGACTCGCGCGGCGCGATCCCGACCTCTTCGCGCAGCTGGGCACCACCGACGTGGACGCCGAACTGTCGGCCCCGCCCGAACAAATGAGCAACAGCCCGATCCAGCCCGGCAAGGCCACCTAGCCGTGCCTGCGCAGAAATCGGATCCGATGGAGGTGGACGTCCGGCGATACCGTCGGTGGCGCGATCGACGCCGAGAAGCCGAACGCCATCGCGCCCGACAGCCGAGACCGGGCAAAGAGGTCGACGACCTCCTCGACTTCGCCCGGGCCTGGGCGCCATTCGGCGGTCCCCCGGAGGAGGAGACCCTCGTCAACTTCGGAATGTGCCCGCGTCGATTCACCGAACGGCTCTGGCAGGTCATCGGCGAATTCGGCTGCGGGCGAGCCGACGAGACCGAACTGAAAAGCGCCTATCCGCAGCACGAATAGCGACGGTGCGGGCCCGTCGGGATCGTCGTCGATAATGGTCGCATGCGGTCGCGGAGGAAGATCTTGGACGCCACGCTCGACTTGATCGCGAGTGACGGCTTCGAGGGGGTCACCATCGCGGCGGCGGCGCAGGGTGCGGGCGTCACGCGACAGACCGTGTACTCCATCTTCGGGTCGCGGGAAGAGCTGGTGTCGCAGGCGATCGCCGGTCTCGCCGTCGAGGTGCTGGGCGGGATCCACTCCCGATCGAACGCCACCGACACCACGTGCGAGTACGTCGTCGAACTCATCGTCGCGGGCCGGGCCGCCGTGCGCGCGCATCCGGTGCTGGCTACCCTGCTCCAGGCGGAACGGGGCAACCCTGTCTTCGACACGGGCATGATGTCCCGCGCGAAACCCGTAGCGCGCGAACTGCTCGCGACACTCGTCGAGCGCGACCCCGGCGTGGAGTCGAGCCTGGACGACATCGTGGAGATCGCACTTCGGCTGGCGCTGTCGGTCGTCCTCTTCGACGACGACGCCGTTCACACCGACGACGACCTGCGCCGGTTCCTCACCCGCTGGCTCTTGCCCGCGATGCCATCCAGCTCGTAACGGCAGTCACAGTAACTTCTTGACACATCTGACTCAGAGTGTCTAGTTTGAGCTCGCTAAAAGAAATGCTCCACGCTGATCTTTCGACATCTCGCCGAGTGAGTCCGTCTGTGATCTGGGGGAAAGCTGTGTCTGCATTCAATCGCCGCTCCTTTCTGGCCGGGGCCGCTGCCGCGGGAGTTGCGTTGGCGAGTCCGCGCATCGCGCAGGCCGGGACCGGACTCGCGGGCCGCCGGACGACCGTGCCTCTCACCCGCGAAGATCACCGGGTCATCGTCGTCGGGTCGGGGTTCGGCGGCGGCGTCGCGGCCCTTCGGCTCGCGGAGGCCGGGGTGCCCGTTCTGGTGCTCGAGCGTGGAATGCGCTGGCCCACGGGGCCGGACGCGGAGACCTTCCCCCGCGCGACCGCCCCGGACAAGCGCATCCTCTGGTACCGGTCCAGTCCGCAACTGTTCGGTGAGCCGGTGGCGCTGGAGCCGTACACCGGTCTGCTCGAGGCGGTGCCCGGCGACAACATGACCGCACTGTGCGCGGCAGGCGTCGGCGGTGGTTCCCTCGTCTACCAAGGGATGACGTTGCAACCGGCCGAGGCCGTCTTCGACACGCACCTGCCCGAAGCACTCGACTGGGCCACCATGGACCGAGTTCACTACCCGCGGGTCGCGCAGATGTTGCGGCTCGCCGTCGCCCCCGACGAGTTGATCGACAGCCCGAATTACCAGGCCGCGAAGGTGTTTGCGCAGAACGTGCAGCGAGCGGGACTGCCCGTGTCGAAGATCCCGATGCCGATCGACTGGAACTTCGCGCTCGACGAACTCCGCGGCCGCATGAAACCCTCGTACACCAACGGCGACGGCGCCCTCGGGGTCAACAACGGCGGCAAGCACTCGGTCGACGTCACCTACATCGCTGCCGCGGAAGCGACCGGCCGGGTGACGGTGGAAACCCTGCACCAGGTCACCGATGTCGAACGCGCCCCGGACGGTCGCTGGACCGTGTACGTCGACCGGATCGATACGTCCGGCAACGTGCTCGAGAACAAGATCCTCACCACGAATGCCCTGGTGATGGCCGCCGGCAGCCTCGGCACCACCAAGTTGCTGGTGCGCGCGGCGGCGACGGGCCGGATCCCGGATCTGCCGGACGGACTCGGAACCGGTTGGGGAACCAACGCCGACCGAATCTATGTCTGGACGAGCCTCGAAGAAGAGTTCAGTGCTCCGCAGGGTGGCCCGGTCGTCTACGGCAGTTTGAACTGGGACGACCCCGCCACCGCCGTCACGGTCATCCAGGCGTCGATGCCACCACTGTCCTTCGACGCCCGCAGCACCATGCTCGTCGGATACGGAGTCAGCGACGGCCGTGGGAGTTTCGTGTACGACTCGGCCACCGACGACGCGGTACTGCGCTGGCCGAAGGACGGCGACGCCGTCATCCAGAACGGCCGCATCGATCCGATGGTGCGGAAGATCGCCGGGCCGGGAAGCCTACTCACGGACACCAACGCGCTGTTCCCCTCCACCTGGCATCCGCTCGGTGGGGCGTCGATGGGCTCGGTGTGCGACCTCGAAGGCCGGGTGCTCGGCCAGCGCGGACTGTATGTGCTCGACGGCGCACTGATGCCCGGCAACACCGCGGCCTGCAACCCGTCGATGACCATCGCCGCTGTCGCCGAACGCGCCCTGGACCACCTGGTCGCCCGCGACGTCGGAACGGTGATCTGACTCCTCGATACGACCGGAACCCGTTCCGTAACGAATCGTCGCCGGAATCGGACGTATCCGGGGAATCAGCACAAGGGGAGGAGTTCACGTGAGGCGAACAGTGCGAAGAACGATTATCGGTGTGCTCGCGGTGAGTGCGTGGATCGGGTGCTCCGTCCCGGCGTCTGCCGAACCACCACACTTCGACGGCATGACGACCCTCCAAGTCCCTGGAACGATTGTCGGCTGGCCGTTGACCCGCGGGGGCGCGTTCTACAACCCCGTCGTCCACCACGGACACGGCCAGATCTATCCGACCCCGGATGGTTACGGATACGAGTTCCAGTGGATCAATCTCTCGACTGGAGCGTCCGGGTTCATCACCGACCAGAACCCCGACCGAGACGCGGTCACGACCGGCCCCGGCCAGGTAGTCGTCACCGTGACCGCGCACCTGCCGGACCTGCACGACGTGTTCGGGACTCCGAGCGTGGGCACGTTCTACGTGGAACCGTAGGCGCGAGGTCACGGCGAGAAATCATGCGACTACGTCGCACCTAGCATTCCGTGACGTTGACAGCCAATCCGCCCATCGACGTCTCCTTGTACTTCGACAGCATGTCCATGCCGGTCTGGCGCATGGTTTCGATGGCTTGGTCGAGGGACACTCGGTGCGTCCCGTCGCCGTGCATCGCGATCTTTGCGGCGTTGACCGCCTTCACGGCGGCGACCGCGTTCCGTTCGATGCAGGGAATCTGAACGAGTCCACCGACCGGGTCGCAGGTGAGACCGAGGTTGTGTTCGACCGCGATCTCGGCGGCGTTCTCGACCTGTGCCGGTGTGCCGCCGAGTAATTCGGTGAGGGCGGCGGCAGCCATGGAACAGGCGGACCCGACCTCGCCTTGGCAGCCCATCTCGGCCCCCGAGATCGACGCCCGGCCCTTGATGAGTGACGCGATGGCGCCGGATGTGAGCAGGAAACGGACGATTGCGTTGTCGCGTTCATCGCCGGTGCCGACCGTGGGGACGAACCGCAGTGCCCAGTTGAGCACTGCCGGTATCACGCCGGCGGCGCCGTTGGTGGGTGCGGTCACGACGCGTCCGCCGCCGGCATTCTCCTCGTTGACGGCCATCGCGGCGGCGCTGAGCCAGTCCATCGACACCGAGTGGTCGGTGCCGATCAGCCGTATCCGTTCGTACAGGCCGGGTGCGCGGCGTTCGACTCCCAGCCCACCGGGCAGGCGGCCGCGGGTGTGGAAGCCGTGACGGATGGACTCGCTCATCACGTTCCAGACTTCGAGCAGATATCTCTGCACGTGGTCCGGGGAGCGGGTCGCGCACTCGTTCTGCCACATCACGTCACTGATCGCGAGGCCCTCGCGAACGCAGATGTCGAGTAGTTCCTCTGCCGTGCCGAACGGCCAGGGGACCGAGGGTGTTTGGGAGCGGGGCGCGCCGTCGCGTTCGACGAACCCTCCACCCACCGAGTAGTAGGTCGCCGTGTGGGCGGGTGGTGCCGGGTCGCTGTGCGGGGTGTCCGAGTGGGCCGTGAACCGCAGGGTATTCGGATGCCGATTGCCGGCGTCGTGCAGGTGCAGCGCGATATCCGAAGTGGTGAAACGTAATTCGCAGTCCGGACTCAATCGCAGTGGAGAGCCGGCCTCGATCTCGGCGACCCGCGACCGTGCGTAGTCGGGGTCGATGGTGTCGGGCGCATTGCCCTCGAGGCCGAGGAGTACCGCCCCGAGGGTTCCGTGCCCACGGCCGGTCGCGGCGAGCGAGCCGTACAAGTCGACTTCGAGTCGGGAGACCGTGCCGAGGCCGGAGTTCTTCACCTCGTCGACGAACATCGAGCCCGCCTTCATCGGACCGACGGTGTGCGAGCTCGACGGGCCGATTCCGACCGAGAACAGGTCGAAGACGCTGGTCACCACACCTCTACTCCGCGAGATGGGCGGCGGCCCGAGCGTCGTCGTCGTGGTCGACCATCGTGGCGCCCGCGGGACGCTCGGCGGCGCGGCGCAGCAGGTGTTCGCGCGTGCCCGGATCCGACGCCACGTCGACGATCGTCCACGCGAGTGCGGTCGCCCCCGTGATGGCGCAGTCGTCGCCCGCGTCGGAACCGGCCGCTCGTTCGAACTCCACGGTGTGCGGCGGACCCGCTGCACCGTCGAGTGTGATCATCGGGTGAATGCTGGGAACGACCCGTGAGACGTTGCCCATGTCCGTCGAACCGCCCGACCCATCGTGCCTGTCCACCACGGGAAGTCCGGACAGTTCGATGTTCGCGTCCCACGACTGAGCGAGGAGCGGATCCTGGCGGATGCTGAGGTACCTGGGTTCGGTGCGCCCGTGCTCCCAGGAGCAGCCCGTTGCGATGGCAGCGCCTTCGAGGCAGGCCAGCACCCGCTGTTTGGCGTCGATCATCTCCTCCAGGTTCTGCGACCGGACTTCGATGTCGAGGCGCGAGTACCCGGGGACGATGTTCGTCACCGTGCCGGCGTCGGAGGTGATCGATGCGACGCGGATCCCGTCACGCAACTGCTGGCGCAGTAGACCGATGGCGACCTGTGCGAGGGTCGCGGCGGCACCGGCGTTGACGGCCTCGTGCGGGGCTGCCGCGGCATGGGCGGCCCGTCCGGTGAACTCCACGACGAAGCGGTCGACGCATTGCATGACGATCTGCGACGTGCGCACCTGGGTGTCGCTGTTCGACGGATGGACCATGGCCGACATCACGGCCGATTCGAACGCTCCCGCACGCATCAACGCGATCTTGCCGCCACCGTGCTCCTCGGCGGGGGTACCCAGGACCACGAGTTGCACGCCGAGATCGTCTGCGATCGGTTTCAGGGCGAGGGCCGCGCCGACGGAGATGGCGGCGATGACGTTGTGGCCGCAGGCATGTCCGATCCCCGGCAGCGCGTCGTACTCCGCGCACAATACGACGCGGAAATCGCCGCTGCCGTACACCGCCTCGAACGAGGTCTCGATGTCGTACGCGCCCCTCGTGACGTCGAATCCTGCGGATTCGAGTTCCGTGGAGATGCGTTCGCACGCGAAGTGTTCGGCGAAGGCGAGCTCCGGCTGTGCGTGGATGTCGCGGCTGAGCGCGATGATTCGTTCACGCTGCTCGGTGATGGTGTGCGCGGCCGATTTCTTCAGGAGCCGGTTCGTTTCGGATGCGGTGGTGATGTCGTCGACTCGCGTCATCGGTGATCGACCTTCCAGTCGTCGTGGGTGTTCTGCTGTGTCATCGCGTTCGCGAACGGGGTTCGGCGTGCGAGTCACCTCCAGAATCCGAGCGCGAACTCGGCGATGAGGGTCGACAGCAGGAAGGAGGCGAAGATCGCGGCGAATCCGACGGGAACGATCTTCCACCCGATCATCCGGAGCGCCGGGAGATTCTTCCCCACGGCCAATCCGGCGAATCCCAGCACCACCGCGCACATCGACATGAAATCGATCGATTCGGTGTTGTGGACGATCCACGCCGATCCGGGAAACCAGGGACCCGATACGGAGACGCCGAGCACGCTGGCCCAGATGACCGCGGTGATCTTGCCGCGGGTCAGATGGGACAGTGCGGTCGCGACCAGCATGAGTCCGACGATGAGGGTGAATCCGATCGGAATGCTGGTGGTCGGCTCGCCGGCGGCGATCGTTGCGGCGGCGATGCAGATCGCGGCGACGATCGGGACGCTCAGGTAGAGCGGAACGGTGACCTTCACGTCGTCGTCGCCGAAGGGTGCGGCGTGCGTGTCGGCGGGGTCGGCCGCGTCGATCGGTGCGGACGATGAGGATTCGGTGCGCTCGCCCGAGACGACGGCGGGACGGGACGCGGAACGGGTGAGCAACCGGTACAGGCGATCTGCCAGCGGAAGGGCGATCCAGACACCGACGTAGACGCCGAGGATCATGGTGATGAGGTTCGACGTGGCCGCGAGTGCCAGGACCTGTTCGCCCACCTCCGGGTGAGCCGCGGAGATGGCCGCGGCACCGGCCGCCATCATCGATCCCGAACCGACGCCGGCACCCATCGCCAGCGCTAGCGGGTCGAAGATGCCCAACGACGAGGTCAGCGAGGCGATCAACGCAACGATGACGGCACCGAACATCGTCCCGAAGACGTACATCGACAGCACACCGCGATATTCGTCCGATTTCACCCCGAACCGGTCGCCCACGATGGCGAAGGATGCTTCCCGATCGATGGAAAACGTGGCTCCGACCGTTGCGCGCCCCATCCGCAGCGCCACCGCGAGGGGAAGGGCGATGGCGACGGTCCCGACGAGGTGGCCTACTTCCTGCAACAGCAGAGCAGGGCCGGCGTCGAACAGCACGTCGATGTTGGGACCGAGCGTGAGGCTCAACCGGGCGACCAGGAGCGAGACACCCACCGCCATGAGTGACTCGGCGACGGCCCACATCCGCGGAGTGAGGGGCCACCGCCGCTGCGCCGAGACGAACCCGCCGGCAAGGAGCGCCCACACCATCGGGTACACGGCGATCGCGGCCGGGCCGAGGTTGATCTTCCAGACGCCGACGGCCTGGAACGCCGACACGATCACGAGTGCGAGGACGGCCGGTAGCCAGACTTCCCGTCGAAGCGGACCCGATGGTGTCCGACGGACCGACGGCGCAGGAATGACCTTCATGATTTGCCCCTACGAGGTGTAGTGCCGATATCGGCACGCAGGATTCGTGCATACGAGCTGCGGGAATGATGGCGCACGAGGGTCAGTGCGACGTCCGAGTCGCCGGATACCGGCACGGAACGGAAAGCGCGCGCAGAATGCAGGATCTGCGCGCCTAATATTGCAGGAGTAATGCCCGTCCGGGGCAGACGACCGGCAGGACCCGGCGGCGGGAGGATTCGCAGGACATGATCGACGCGAGAGACACGATCCTGTCGGAGGAGGACCAGCGTCTGATCCATGCGCTCCAGATCGCGCCGCGGGCCCCGTGGACCGCCCTGGCGCCCATCCTCGGAGTGGACGCCGTCACGATCGCCCGTCGGTGGTCCCGGCTGCAGTCCGAGGGGCTCGCCTGGGTCACCGCATACCCGGCCACCGCGGAACGCGTGCTTGCGCTCATCGAGCTGAAATGCCCACCCGGCCGCACACGCGCCGTGGCGGACGAGATCGGTCGCGACCGCGAAGCCATCACCATCGACCTGACGACAGGCGGCCGCGACCTGCTCGTCACCACCGCATTCGAGGACCACGAGCAGCTGAGCGACTATCTCCTCGGACGCATGGGATCGCTCGACGGCATCTCGGACATGACCACGCACGTACTCACCGGCATCCACACCGACGCCCGCAGCTGGAGACTTCGGGCGCTGGACTCCACGGAAGCTGCCGCCGTGCAACAACTCGCCAACAGCGCGCCGGCGCCTCGTCGACTGCGGGCTCATCCGAGGGACGAAGCCGAGATCCTCCGCGAACTCGCCACTGACGGCCGACTGCCGGCGACCGAGATCGCTTCACGACTGTCGCTGAGCGTCGACAGCACGCGTGCATCGATGAACAGCCTGCTCGCCTCGGGTCGCGCCGTGATTCGCACGGAAGTCGCACGGCGGCACTCCGGGCGACCGGCATACGCGTGGTACTTCCTGAAGTCGCCGGCGCGATCGATGGATCAGGTACTCGACCGGCTGGCGACTCTCAGCGACGTCCGGCTCCTCGCCCCCACCATCGGTCCGTACAGCATCATCATGGCGATGTGGCTCCGGAATCTCGACGAGGTGCGCAAGCTGGAAACGGTCATCGAACAGCACTGCCCCGACGTGATCATCGAAGACAGATCGCTCGTGCTGCGCACGCCCAAGCATCTCGGTCGGCGACTGACCGCCACAGGCCAGACTTCGCACGGGTGAGTCGCCGTCGGTAACGACCGGACGTTACCCCATCGATCGCGCGATGTCACAGCGGTTCACTCTGATTGACCGGCTGTGACATCGGGCGATCGTGCGCCGGTGGCCTGGGCGTTGCTTCGTCGTCACCCTTCGGTGGTCGATCTGAAATGTTTCTTGACAACATGTCGTGTGAGTGAATAGGTTGTTGCCTACATCACTGACGCCTTGTCGTGTGAACTGACGCACTGTTGTCTGACCCATTTCGTTCCTGAACCATCGACAGAGGCGGACCACCATGTCTTCACAGACCAAGGGAATCCTGATCCAGGCGGTGCTCGGTGCCGTCCTCATCTCGATTCTGATGATCCCGTTCCAGGGCCTCACCCCCTTCGCCCCGTACAGCGCGATGCTGATCTTTCCGGTGATGCTGTTCTTCACCCTCCAGGCGCCGCCGAAGGCCCTGTTGGGGATGTTCGCGAGTTTCGCGTGCGGTGTCGGCTGGGCCGGGTTGTTCATGCTCGTCAAGGACGTGCTGCCCGGGGTGCCGTTCGAACTGATGATGGGGGTCGGCGTGGCCCTCGTGATCTTTCTGATCCTGTCGGTGCACCCGATCCTGCTGGGAGGCACACCCTTCGGAGTGGTTCCGGCGGTGCTGCTGGGGCTGATCGAGTCATTGCTCGTCATGCTGCTGACCCCGATGCTCGCCGCCGGTGAACCGGGGCCGAACCTGCTGTGGCTCCTCGTGATCTTCGGTTACGGCTGCCTCATGACGTTGGTCCTGGTCGTGGTGCAGGACCGACTGGTCAGTGCGGTGCTCGGGACGACGTGGCGTTCCGCCCCGACGGAGGACGCACCCAGTTCGCAGATCCCGACCACGCGGCCAGCGGGCAACCCCGATGTCACAGCGGTCCAATCCGACTGACCCTCTGTGACATCGGGCGCCGGGTGCGTGCGCCGCGGAGTGTCCGGACTACGGTCTTTCTATGGACGACGGTCGACTCGACGGACTCGTTGCGCGCGCCCGGGCGCTCGCCGAGCCGGGTGCGCGCCGCATTCTCGGCATCGCGGGACCGCCGGGCTCGGGCAAGAGCACCGTCGCCGCGGCAGTGCTCGCGGCACTGGGATCGTCCGCGGTGGTGGTGTCCATGGACGGATTCCATCTGGCGGGTGCGGAACTGGTCCGCCTCGGGCGGGCCGGGCGCAAGGGCGCACCGGACACGTTCGACGCCGCCGGCTACGTGGCTCTGCTGCGCCGGCTCCGTGAACCCGCCGGCGAGACGGTGTACGCCCCGGAGTTCCACCGCGACGTCGAGGAGTCCTACGCCGGGTCGATCGCCGTCCCTCCGGACGTTCCGCTGGTGATCACCGAGGGCAACTACCTGCTGCTCGACGAGCAGCCGTGGTCGCGGGTGCGTGTCCTGCTCGACGAGGCGTGGTTCCTCGCCCCGGACGACGTGGAGCGCGTCACCCGGCTCGTCGAGCGGCACGTCCGTTTCGGCAAGTCGCCCGAAGATGCGCGAGAGTGGGTGCGGCGCAGCGACGAACGCAACACCGCGTTGGTCGCGCCCGGCCGTGCCCGCGCCGACGTCGTCGTGCTCGGTGACCCCGTGTGACCGGTCTCAGGCCGGGTATTCGATCGGCTCCATCCGGCCGCTGGTGAGTGAGCGCGTCGCGGCTTCGGCGATCGCCTGCGCCTTCAACGCCTCCGCGAGGGTCGGGCCGATGGCGGCACCGTTTTCCAGCGCGTCGACGAAGTGGTCGAGCGCGGTGCGGTAGCTGCCTCTGATCCGTTCGAACCATCCCGCGTGCAAGCCGTCGTCGACCACGTGGCCGGCGCTGTACCGGGAGACGGATCCGGCGCGCTGCCGCCGCGCTTCGACCATGCCGGTCGAGCCGAGCACCTCGATGCGTTCGTCGTAGCCGTAGCCGATCCGCCGGGTGCAGTCGATCTGGACGAGTGCCCCGCCGGGCAGACGCAGGGTGACCGCCGACGTGTCGACGTCGCCGTACTCGGCGAGGCGGGGTTCGGCGAGCGTGGAACCGGTCGCGAAGACGGACTCGGGGTCGAGCCCGGAGATCCACCGGGCCAGGTCGAAGAAGTGGACGGTCTGGTCGCGCATCTGCCCACCCGAGACCGCGATGTACTCGAGCGGCGGCATCGCCGGACCGCGGCTGGTCATCTGGATCAGCTCCACCGATCCGATCTCGCCGGACGCGACCACCCGCTGCAGTTCGGCGTAGTCACGGTCGAAGCGGCGGTTGAAATCGACCATCGCCCGCAGTGATCGGGTTTCGGCGAAGCGGACGATGTCGGCGGCGCGCGCAAGGTCGAGATCGATGGGCTTTTCGCACAGAGCCGGGATACCTGCCGTCGCCGCGGTGCGAAGGTGCTCGGCGTGGGTGTCGGTGGACGATGCGATGAAGACGGCGTCGATTGCCGCGGGGTCGAAGACTTCCACGAGATCGGTGGTGGCGCGGCTGCCGTGCCGCTTGGCGAGGTCCGTCGCGCGAGCGAGGTCGATGTCGAAGACGAGGGCCAGATCGACGTCGGGGTGGGCGGCGAGGTTGGCGCCGTGCACTCCGCCGATGAATCCGGCCCCGATGAGGGCGAATCGCTGCATGTCAGATACCGACCTTGTCGTGTGCGAAAGCGGGAACCACCCAGGCGGAGTCGGCGGCGTGCGAGGCGGCCGTCGCCTCGACGAACTGGACGCCGATCAGCCCGTCGCGTCCGGTGGGGAAGGACAGATCGCGGAGGGTGGTGGGAGTGTCGTCGCGGCGGGCGCGGAGTTCGTCCGCGAGATCGCGGTAGAAGTTCGCGAAAGCCTCGAGGAAGCCTTCGGGATGTCCCAGGCCGGGGCGGGTGAGCCGGCCGGCGTCCTCGGACAGCGTGCGCATCCCCTGCGCGAGGATCGTCGCGCCGCCGTCGAGGTCGCGCACCGTCAGGTGCTGGGGGTCCTCGTGCCGCCATTCGATGCTCGCGGCGTCGCCGAACACCCGGATGCGCAGGCCGTGCTCGTTGCCGGTCGCGGCCATGCTCGCCCACAGTGTCGCGGGTGCCCCGTTGGAGAGGGTGAGGCGGACGGTGGCGTTGTCGAACACCCGCCGTCCGGGGACGAGGGTGTTCAGTTCGGCAGACACTCTGGTGGCTTCGAGTCCGGTGATGTACCGCAGGAGGTGGAAGGCGTGGGTGCCGAGATCGCCGACGACGCTGGGGAATCCCGCGACGCCGGGGTCGGTGCGCCAGCGTGCCTGACGGTGCTCGCCGAGTTCGACGGGTGCCGCGGCCCAACCGGACGCGTGCTCGACCGCGGCGAATCGGATCCGGCCGAGGTCGCCGTCGCGCACCATCCGGGCCGCATGCCGGACCATCGCATACGCCGAATAGCAGTGCGGGACGGCGAGAATCGCACCGGACGACTCGGCGATCGCGACCAGTTCCGCAGCCGACGCCGAGTCGGAGGTGAGGGGCTTTTCGCACACCACCGAGATGCCCGCCTCCAGGAACGTGCGCGCGATGTCGAAGTGGCTGTCGTTCGGGGTGGTCACGGCGACCACGTCGACGCCGTCCTCGCGGGCGGATTCCCGTTCCGCCATCTCCCGGTAGTCGCGATAGGTGCGGTCGCCCGGAACACCGAGGCTCTCGGCGATCCGCGCCGACGATGCGCCGTCTCGCCCGAAGACCCCTGCGTGCAGGTCGTATCGGTCGTCGAGGCGCATCGCGTAGCGGTGGGTCTTGCCGATGTCGGCGCCCTGCCCGCCGCCGACCATGCCCCCGACCAGGCGCAGGCTCCCTTGCTTGCTCAACTCGGCTCCTATTGAGGGGTTTTGACCGCGAGGACCGGGATCGGGGATTGCAGGATGAGGCGCTGGCTCACACTGCCGAGCAGAGCCTTGCCGACCGCGCTGCGGCGTTTGACGCCGATCACGAGGCGTTCGATGTCGGGTCGTTCGTCGAGCAGGTCGAGCACGGCGGTCGCGGGATCGCGGTCTCCACGGCCGATCCGGTCGAGGACGGTCACGCCGTCGTCCGCGAGAGTGTGCACCTCTTCGGGTTCGGTGAGGGAGAGGTTCACCACCAGGAGGTCGGTGCCCAGCATCGCGGCTTCCTTCTTGCCGGCGAGGAGGGCGTGCGATCCTTCGGAGGAGTCGGTCACGGCTACGAGCACTGTCATGGGATCAACCTTTCAGGGGACGCGGTGCGGCGACTGTCACGAGTAGTCGCGCCGGAACTGATCTTCGAGTTCCTCGAGCGAGCGGCCACGGGTCTCCGGTACCTGGGTTTTGATGAAGACGAGAGCCAGCACGCCGAGGCCGGCGAAGATGAAGAACGTCGCACCGATTCCCAGTGCGGCCACGACGGGCGGGAAGAGCAGCGCGACAACCGCGTTGGCGATCCACAGTGCGAAGATGCAGACACCGATGGCGAAGCTGCGGATCTTCAGCGGGAAGATCTCCGACAGCATCAGCCACACCAGGGGGCCGATCGTGGCCTGCATCGAGAAGACGAACAGCACCACGAACGTCAGGATCAGGTATGCCTTGAGGGTGCCGTCGGGCAGCAGGAACGCGGACAGGCCGACGAGCACGTGGAACGTGGTGGTGAGGGTGAAGCCGCCGATGAGCATCTTCCGACGGTCGATCCGGTTGATCAGGGCGACGCCGGTGAGGACGCCGAGCACGCTGAACAGACCGTTGAGGGTGTTCGCGACGATGGCGGCGTTGGAGGAGAATCCGGCGTCGCCGAGCAGCTGGGTGCCGTAGTACATCACCGAGTTGATGCCGGTGGCCTGCTGGAACACTCCGAGGCCGACGCCGATGAAGATGAGGCGGCGGATCCATTTCACCGACAGGTCGGCGGCCCCGCCGGTCTGTGAGAGCTTCTCTTCCTCGGCGAGCGCCCGAACTTCCTCCAACTCGGCACGTGCCCGCTCCGGGGACCGGACCTGGAGAAGCACGGCGAGCGCTTCGTCGTGCCGGTCCTGCGACATCAGCCAGCGCGGGCTCTCCGGCATCCGCAGCATTCCGGCGAACAGGAAGATGGCCGGTATGACGGCGACCAGAAGCATGAAGCGCCAGACGTTCTCGTGCTCGCCCCAGATGTTGAAGATGATGGCGTTGATCACGAATGCGGCGAACTGTCCGACGACGATCATGACTTCGTTGCGGGAGACCACGCTGCCGCGTCGTTCGGTGGGGGAGATCTCGGAGAGGTAGACGGGCACGGTCGCGGATGCGCCGCCGACGGCGAGGCCGAGAATGAAGCGGAACAGTGCGAGCACCTCCCACGTCGGGGACAGCACGCAGCCGAGCGTCCCGATCATGAAGATGATCGCGAGCACCAGGATGTTGTGCCGGCGTCCGAACCGGTCGGACATCCGTCCGCCGATGAGAGCGCCGATCGCGGCACCGAAGATCAGGATGCTCACCACCAGGCCTTCGGTGAACGAGGTGAGCTGGAGGTCTTCCTTCAGCGGTGCGAGTGCGCCGTTGATGACTCCGGTGTCGTATCCGAAGAGCAGGCCGCCGAAGGTGGCGACGACGGCGATGATGCCGAGTCTGTGCGAGTGCCGCCCGGGGGCTTCGGCAGGCAGGGACGGGGCGGTAGTTCGGGTGAGATCGCTGGCCATGAACATCTCCTCGACGTATTCCATGTACAGAACACGTAATGTGTTTATGTCCGAACAAAGCTAACCCATTGTGACTCGGGGCACAACGGCAAGCCAATCATCGGGCGGTTCCCGCGTCGCGATCGGTCGCTACCTACCCACGAGTAATAGAACGCATGATCTGTTATCGTTCGCGGTATGCCCAGGCCACGAGTCCACGACCTCGACGCCGCGCTCGATGCCGCCGAACGGCTGGCGGTGGAAGGCGGACCGAGCGCGGTGACCCTGCGTGCGGTCGCCGCGGCCACGGAGATGTCGAACGGGGCCATCTATCACGCGTTCGGCTCGCGGGGAGGACTGGTCGGGCGCGCATGGTTGCGGGCGGCGCACCGATTTCTCGACCTGCAACAGGAATCGGTCGAGGAGGCGCTGGGGCGTGGTCCCGTGGACGCCGTCGTCGCGGCCGCCGACACCCCCGCCGTCTTCGCCGAGCGTTTCCCGCAGTCGTCGCGACTTCTTCTCACCGTGCGCCGCGACGAACTGCTCGGATCCGACGTCCCCGAGGACGTCGCCGCCGAGTTGTCGCGCCTCGACTCCGTCCTCGTCGAACTGTTCGTCCGGTTGGCGCTGGCGTTGTGGGGGCGCAAGGACGGTCGCGCGGTCGAAGTGATCGAAGCGTGCGTCGTCGGGCTCCCCACCGGACTGCTGCTGCACGCCCGGCGAAAACCGGACGACCCCATGCGCCGACGCCTCGAGACGGCGGTCCGCGCCGTCCTCGCACTCGACCCCCCGTCCCCGGGGAAACGTCACGACAGCAACACGAAAGGTTCCCGATGACCGCCACCCTGACCTACCTGGACACGATCTCCGTCCTCGACCTCGGCGACGACGAGAATCGTTTCTCCCCCGAGTGGCTCGACACCGTCGACCGGCTCCTCGACGACGCCCACGAACACGGCGCGCAGGCCCTGGTCACCACGGCCACGGGGAAGTTCTACTCCAACGGCCTCGACCTGGACTGGCTGATGGCCAACGGTGACCGCGCAGACTGGTACGTCGGGCGCGTGCAGGCCCTGTTCAGCCGGATTCTGACGCTCCCCCTGCCGACGGTGGCCGCGGTCAACGGGCACGCGTTCGGCGCAGGCGCCATGCTCGGAATCGCCCACGACTACCGGGTGATGCGATCCGACCGTGGGTACTACTGCTTCCCCGAGGTGGACATCCACATTCCGTTCACCCCGGGGATGGCCGCGCTGATCCAGGCCAAGCTGACACCGCAGACCGCGATCACCGCCATGACCACCGGCCGCCGCTACGGCGGCGCCGACGCGCACTCGAGTGGGCTGGTCGACGGGACCGCGCCCGAAGGCGCGGTCCTGGACGCTGCCGTCGACCTGATCACGCCGCTCGCGGGAAAGGACGCCGGCACGCTCGGCGCGATCAAGTCCACCATGTTCGCGCCGGCCGTCGCCGCACTCGCATCGGGCCGATCATGACTCGGTGACGCGAAAACTACTGTGCCAGAGTGATCACTCTCCGGGCACGTGGAGAATCAGGGCGTCGCCCTGCCCGCCGCCGCCGCAGAGAGCGGCGGCGCCGGTTCCACCACCGCGTCGTTTCAGCTCGAGCGCGAGGTGCAGTACGACCCGTGCCCCCGACATGCCGAGCGGGTGCCCGATGGCGATGGCGCCGCCGTTCACGTTGACCCGCGACGGGTCGACTCCGAGTTGCCGGGTCGACTCGATGCCGACTGCGGCGAAGGCTTCGTTGATCTCGACGAGGTCGAGCGCCGAGGGGTCGAGTCCCTCACGGGTACATGCCTTGTCGATGGCATTGGCGGGCTGCTGCTGGAGCGTCGAGTCCGGTCCGGCGACGACGCCGTGGGCACCGATCTCGGCGAGCCATTCGAGTCCCAGCTCCTCGGCCTTGGCCTTGCTCATCACCACGACGGCGGCCGCGCCGTCGGAGATCTGTGACGCGGAACCTGCGGTGACGGTGCCGTTCTTGCTGAAGGCGGGCCGCAGCTTCGACAGCGACTCGGCCGTGGTGTCGGCGCGGATGCCCTCGTCCTCGGTGACGACGAGCGGCTCTCCCCGGCGCTGCGGGATGGTGACGGGTACGACCTCGTCGTCGAAGAGTCCGTTCTTCCACGCGGCCGCGGCGCGCTGATGTGAGGCGGCAGCGAAGGCGTCCTGCTCTTCGCGACCGATCTTGTCGGTGTTCGCGTTCCGGTCCTCGGTGAGGGCGCCCATCGCCTGCTCGGTGAAGATGTCGTACAGGCCGTCGTAGGCGAGGTGGTCGACGAGGGTGGTGTCGCCGTACTTGAAACCGCTCCGCGAGTTCGGGAGCAGGTGCGGCGCCTGGGACATCGACTCCTGCCCGCCGGCGACGACGACATCGAATTCGCCGGCGCGGATCAGCTGGTCGGCGAGCGCGATGGCGTCGAGACCCGACAGGCACACCTTGTTGACGGTCAAGGCGGGCACCGACATCGGGATACCCGCGTTGACCGCGGCCTGCCGGGCCGGGATCTGACCGGCGCCGGCAGTGAGGACCTGCCCCATGATCACGTACTCCACCAGTTCGGGTGCCACCCCGGCCTTGTCGAGGGCACCCTTGATGGCGATGCCACCGAGATCGGATCCGGAGAGGGACGCGAGGGAACCCGTCAGCCGGCCGACGGGGGTCCGGGCTCCGGCGACGATGACGGACCTGGTGCGAGAAGTCATGGGAGTGTCCTTGGTGTCGTGACGAATGTCGCTCAGACGAGCGCGGATTCGCGGATCTCGAGGGGGGTTCCGGTGGTGGCGACGACGTCGTCGACGGTGACGCCGGGGGCGACCTCACGGAGAGCGAGGGTGCCGTCGCCGACCACATCGATGACGGCGAGGTTGGTGATGATGCGGTTGACGACGCCCTGGCCGGTCAGCGGCAGGGTGCAGGCGTCGATGATCTTCGGGTTGCCGTCCCGGTCGGTGTGTTCCATGAGGACGATGACGCGGCTCGCGCCGTGCACGAGGTCCATCGCGCCGCCCATGCCCTTGACCATCTTCCCGGGGACCATCCAGTTGGCGAGGTCGCCGGTGCGGGAGACCTGCATGCCACCGAGGACGGCGGTGTCGATGTGGCCGCCGCGGATCATGCCGAACGACAGTGCGGAATCGAAGAATGCGGCACCGGCGTTGACGGTGACCGTTTCCTTGCCGGCGTTGATCAGGTCGGGGTCGACGTTCTCGTCGGTGGGGTAGGGGCCGGTGCCGAGGATGCCGTTCTCCGAATGCAGGGTCACGGTGACGTCGGTGCCGAGGTATCCGGGAATGAGCGTGGGCAGCCCGATGCCGAGGTTGACGTATTCGCCGTCGACCATCTCCGCGGCCGCGCGGGCGGCCATCTGCTCACGTGTCCATCCGTTGGTGCCGGTCATCGAGTGGCTCCTTCCGTGCTGCTGACTGTCCGCTTCTCGATCCGCTTGTTCTGGGGGCCGGTCTCGACGATGCGTTGAACGAAGACTCCTGGCAGGTGCACCTGGGCGGGGTCGATGGTGCCTGCGGGGACGAGTTCCTCGACCTGCGCGATGGTCACCTTTCCGGCCATCGCCGCGAGGGGGTTGAAGTTCAGGGCCGACTTGTCGAACACCAGGTTGCCGGCGGTGTCGCCCCGCAGTGCGTGGACCAGGGCGAAGTCGGCGGTGATGCCGAGTTCGAGAACGTAGCGCTTGTCGCCGAACACCCGGGTTTCCTTCGGGGGCGACGCGAGCGCGACGGAACCGTCGTCGGCGTACCGCCACGGCAGTCCGCCGTCGGCGACCGGGCTTCCCACACCGGCGGGGGTGAAGAACGCGGGGATACCCGCGCCGCCCGCCCGGAGGCGTTCGGCCAGCGTGCCCTGCGGGGTCAGCTCCACCTCGAGCTCACCGGAGAGGTACTGACGCGCGAATTCCTTGTTCTCGCCGACGTACGACGCGGTGACGCGCCGGATCCGGCGGGCACCCAGCAGAATTCCGAGCCCGTGGTCGTCCACACCGCAGTTGTTGGAGAAGACCTCGAGGTTCCCGACACCGGAGTCGGCGAGCGCGCGGATCAGCGAGTCGGGGATTCCGCACAGACCGAACCCGCCCACGGCGATCGACGCGCCGTCGGACACGTCCGCGACTGCTTTTTCCGGGGTGTCGAACACTCTCGATCCCATGTGCATCCTTTCTCCTGGCCGCCGTACCGGCGATACCGTCTTCCCGCGAAGATTCGTCCACCTGATGGACAACTCTGCGCGACGAGCTGTGCTCCACTAAAAGGGGTCGCTGCATGCATTTCAAGGGTTCCCGGCACAGTGCTCGCGGTCTGGACGTCACGCCGAAGAGTGTTCACTGAGTGAACGTATACTGCGATCATGGACGACGCGCAGCGGCCGCAGGTCATTCGGCGGGTGGGATCCCTCTTCCGGGCCATCGCGGCTCTCGAAGCGTCGGGCTCCTCGACGTCTGCCCTGGCGCGGGAGACGGGTCTCGCCCGGCCCACCGTGCACCGCCTCCTCGTCTCGCTGGCCGAGGAGGGGCTGGTGGACCGCGACCAGAAGTCGGGGAAATGGTCGCTGGGACCCGAGCTGTACCTGCTCGGCTCGCTCGCTGTCGGCCGGTACGACATCACGGACCGCTCCCGCGACATCCTCCGCGATCTCGCACGCGAGACCGGCGAGAGTGTCTTCCTGTCCGCGCGCCGCGGCGACGAAACGGTCTGCATCGCGAGCGAGGAGGGCAGCTTCCCGCTGCGCTCCCACGTGCTGTACGTCGGCATCCGCCTACCGCTCGGGGTGGCGTCGGCGGGTCTGGTCATCCTGTCCCACCTGCCGGACCGCGACATCGACGACTACCTGTCGCGCGCCGACGTCACCGGCGAGTGGGGAACGCAGCACAGGCGGGACGAGATCGCCGAGCGCATCGCGGAGACACGACTGAACGGGTACGCCGTCAACCCCGGGCTGCTCGTCGAGGGGAGCTGGGGGATGGGCGCCGCCGTCTTCGACGCCCAGGGATCACCGGCCTGGGCGCTGAGCATCACCGGTGTGGAGAGCCGGTTTCGCGAGGAGCGTCGCCGAGAACTGGGAGAACTCCTCCTCCGCCAGGCGCACCGGCTCACCCAACTCCTCGCCGACAGGCCGCGGAGCCGGGGGTGAGCACGATTCGGTCCGGCGCCTACGCGGCTTTCCGTCGCCGCTGAGGTCGCCCGTGGCGGGTGTCGATACTCCACAGGTGGGTGCAGTCGGGGCACTGCAGATGGACGTGGGTGCCCTGATTGCTCAGCAGGTACTGCCAATGCCGGTCGCAGTTGCGGCCGGACCCGCAGTCGCCGCAGTCCGAGCCGTGGTCGCAGCCCGGGCAGGGCAACCAGGCGCGACGGGAGAAGTCCGCGGTCGGATCAATCGGTAACACGGCCCACCGTCCGATCCGGGAGCACACCCGCCTGGACCAGCTCGTCGTAGATGCGCTGCTGCTCGGGGTCGAGACCGGAGTACAGCATGTCGTACGCCCGCTCCTCCTCCGCGAGCACGGCGACGGGATCCCAGTCCTCGCCGATCGCCTCGAGAACAGCGGTGCGCCGCCGCGCCTCGTCCAGCGTGAGGTCGAGCGCGAACGAGAGTTCGGAGTCGCTACCCATGTGGTCACCTTCGTTTCGCAATCGCCGTTATCGAAGGGGCCAGGGTCACTCGAGCCCGCCCAAGATCACAATGACCTGGATCACGTCGATCGAAAGTGTTGCGTCGTATCAACGACGAAACGCCCCGCCATCCGGGTGGATGACGGGGCG
>NZ_LTCZ01000028.1:0-9225 GCF_001583455.1 Rhodococcus sp. LB1
CCGTCGCCGGCGACGGCGCCAGCGGGGCACGCAGGTCCAGCGCACGAGCGGCCGTCAACGCCTCGATCGCCAGGACCCGGGTCAGTCCGTCGACCGCCCGGCGCAGCTTCCGGGCCGCCGACCACCCCATCGACACGTGGTCCTCCTGCATCGCCGACGACGGAATCGAATCCACACTCGCCGGCGCCGCCAGCCGCTTCAGCTCCGAGACGATCGCCGCCTGGGTGTACTGGGCGATCATGTGGCCGCTGTCCACCCCCGGATCGTCGGCCAGGAACGGCGGCAGCCCGTGATTGCGGGCGACGTCGAGGAAACGGTCGGTGCGGCGCTCGCTCATGCTCGCCACATCCGCGACGACGATCGCCAGGAAGTCCAGCACGTACCCGACCGGCGCCCCGTGGAAATTACCGTTCGACTCCACCCGCCCGTCCAGCGTGACCACCGGATTGTCGACGGCGCTCGCCAGTTCCCACGACGCCACCCGCTCGGCGTGCGCGAGCGTGTCCCGCGCCGCCCCGGCCACCTGCGGTGCGCACCGCAACGAGTAGGCGTCCTGCACCACCGTGCAGCTGGGATCGGCGTGGCTCTGCACGATCTCCGAGCCGGCGAGCAACCGGACCATGTTCGCGGCGGCGCGGGCCTGACCGGGGTGCGGCCGCAGCGCCTGCAGGTCCGGGGCGAACACCCGGTCGGTGCCGAGCAGCCCCTCCACGCTCATCGCCGCCGTGACGTCGGCCAGACGCAGCAGCCCGTGCAGGTCCTCGCACGCCAGCACCAGCATGCCGAGCATGCCGTCGGTGCCGTTGATCAGGGCCAGCCCCTCCTTCTCCTCGAGGACGACCGGTGCGAGACCGGCGGCGGACAGCGCCTTCGCGGCCGGCATCGACTCGCCGTCCGCGTCCCGCACCGTGCCCTCACCGATCACCGCGAGCGCGACGTGCGCCAGCGGCGCCAGATCGCCGGAGCACCCGAGGCTGCCGTACTCGTGGACCACCGGAGTAATCCCCGCCGACAGGAGCGACGCGTAGATCTGCGCGACCTCCGGCCGCGCGCCGGTCCTGCCGGTGGCCAGGGTCGACAGCCGCAGCAGCATCAGAGCACGCACGACCTCGCGTTCCACCTCGGGACCGTTTCCGGCGGCATGCGAGCGCACCAGACTGCGCTGCAGCTGCGTCCGCAGCGCAGAGGGTATGTGCCGGGTGGCGAGGGCCCCGAAACCCGTCGAGATCCCGTACACGGGCTTCGGATCCTCGGCCAGCGCCTCGATGCGCCGCCGTGACTCGCTCATCGCAAGGAGCGCGTCTTCGGACAGCGTCACGGCAGCGCCTCGGCGAGCAACACTGAGCACCTGCTCCGGTGTGACAGCTCCGACGCCGACTACGACGGTCTCCTCGGCTCGTGCACAGTCGTCTCCATGACGCGCAACGGTATCGACGCTCATACTTTTTCTTCCCTTCGGAGGTGTGGATTCTGGACTCGGTCGAGCAGTCGTGTGCGCTGATCTCGATCGAGGGCGAGTTCCGCCCCGACCGCTGCCATCGCCATTGCCCCGTCCAGTACCGCTTCGTCGGCGGACGGGGACGTGCCGTGCAATGCGAACTCGGCCGTGTGGTGTGCGGCATCACCGACGTCGTACCCGATGGTCGGGTGGATGGCGGGTAGCACGTGGGAGATGTTTCCCATATCCGTCGACGCGATGTGGTCGCCTGCCCGGGACAGGGCGGTCCGGCCGCGGGTGCCGATCGCCCGGGAGTATGCGCGGGTCATGAAATCGTCCTGCCGCAGTTCCGCGAAGTCCTCGCCGCAGGGTGTGATGCTGACGTCCGTGCCCGTTGCGAGGGCACCGGCTTCGAGACACGCTCGCACTCTCGCCTGCACCTGCCGGAGCTTGGTCGTCGATGTCGCTCGAATCTCCACTGCCACCCGAGCATTCGACGGAATCACGTTGCAGGCGTGCCCACCGTCGGTGACGATGATCGATACGACGAGGCCGGGCTCGAGTTGCTGACGCAGGAGTCCTACGGCGTTGTACGCCACGGCCACCGCGTCGAGCGCGTTGGCGCCCAGCCACGGGGCGGTCGCGGCGTGCGAGGACCTACCCACATATTCGGCCGTCCACTGGCTCATCGCCAGGGAGGATCCGCCCACCTCGTCTCGCCCGCCCGCGTGCACCATCATGGCGGCGGCGACATCATCGAATACGCCGGCTCGCAGCAGGATGGCCTTCCCGCCGCCCGCTTCCTCAGCAGGGGTTCCCACGAGCTTGACCCGGACATCCAGGGAGTCCGCCACCTCCGCCAACGCGATTGCCGCACCCACCGCGGCGGCGCCGTTGACGTTGTGCCCACACGCATGGCCGATCTCGGGAAGCGCGTCGTATTCGGCGCAGAAGCCGATGGTGAGAGCGCCGGTACCCTTGGTCGCGACGAAGGCCGTCGCCAGGCCCCCGACCCCTTTCGCCGTCTCGAACCCGGCACCCTCCGCGAGGTCGATGATCTTGGATACCGATCGATGTTCCTCGAACGCCAGTTCCGGCTCGTGATGGAGGCTGTGGCTCAGGGTGATCAGTGCGCTCGACCAGGTCTCCACAGAGGACTCGATCTTCGCCGCAACATCGGCTGGGACGAGCGTCCTTCGGTCCGTCATGAGAGGTCAGCTCCCTTGCGGTAGCACAGTCCGAGGCCGGCCCCCACGAGTGCGACCGCTGCACACACGCACCACAACCACACGTAGGACTGCAACGTGACGCCCGCGGAAGTGCTGGTCGCGGACAGGATTGCGCCGACAGTGGCCGCTCCGATCGCCGCACCCATCGAGAGCGCGAGTTCGTTGATCCCCGCCGCCATGGCGGTCTCGCGGTCGGGTACCGATTCGACGCACAGTGCGCGCGTCGAGGCCTGATAGCCGCCGAAACCGATGCCGAGTAGAGCGATTGCGGCGAGATACTGGGGCGCCGTCGAATGCCAGAGGAGCACACTGCCGAACGAGGCTGCGATCAGGGCGCCCGAAAGGGCAAGTGTCTGCCGTTCGCCGAGCCTGCGAAGCATTGTCGCTGTGGAGAGCGAACTTGCGAGCGCGAATACGTTGAGCGCCAGTGCGACGAGCGCAATCGAACGCGGCCCGTAAGAAAGGCCGAATCCGCTGTCGTCGGGTGAGGACCCGAGAAAGACCGCGTTCGCACCGAAGAAGCCGATCGTCGAGAAGGCCAGACAGAAGGTGACCCCGGAGACGACAGCCACAGGCGGGTGGACGAGCATGCGGAGATCCACCATCGGACACTTCGAGACCGAGTCGACGCCGATCCATGCGGCGAGACCGACGACACCCAGAGACATCGATCCGATCGTTTCTCCTGATGTCCATCCCCAGTCCGCACCGAGCGACAGCGCGGCCACCACGCCGGCGAGACCGAGCGAGAGCAGGGCGAAGGACAGGATCGGAATGCGGCCGCCCGACCGTGGAGCACCATCGGGGATGAGGAAGCCGGCGATCACCGCCAGGACCGCGACCGGTACCGCGACCCACAGCCCGAGTGTCGCCGACCGCTCGCTGAGCGAGCCCGAGACGACACCGCCGATGCCGACCGCCGCGGTGAGGACGCCGACCAATAGGCCGACTCCTGTGCGGCGACTCGCCGGCGCCTGGTGTCGCAGGATCCCGATCAGGAGCGGCATGAAGCCCACGACCGCACCCTGGAGAACGACACCGACCGAGATCGTCAGCACGCTCGGCGAGATCGCCATGATCAGTGACCCGGCAGCGACGAGGGCAATGGAGAGGCGGAGAAAACGGCGGTATCCGAACGAGTCGCCCAGTTTGGCGAGTAGCGGTGTCCAGATTGCGAACGCCAACTGAGACAGCAGATAGATCCTGGTCTGTCCGGATGCCGTGATCTGCAGGCTGTCGCCGAGTGAAGGCAGCAGTGGTGTGAGATAGCCCTGCGTGACGCCGCTGAGCAACTCGACGGTGGCCATCGAGCCCAGTAGTGCCCCTACCGGGAGCCGTCTGGCCCTCAGGTCCTCACCCACAACCGATATTGTTCGCATCATCGACCTCGACTTCGCTGTGCCTGGTTGTTCCAGGTTGCGCACCCGCGCTGCGACAACTCTCGGTGGCCCACCTCACTAATCTGGAAAGATGACCGGTTTCTCACAGAAGAGGCCCTGCAGAATGCCGGATGTAACGCCAGAGGTAGCAACCGAGCTCGATCTCGCCATCACCGACGCCCTCCAGCTCAACCCGCGGGTCGATTGGGCAGAGCTGGCTCAGACCCTCGGGCACACACCGAAGACCCTCGCGAGAAGGTGGAAGCTACTGACCGAACGCGGTTCCGCGTGGGTTGCGGTGGTTCCCGGCCCGGCATTCGTTCGCCAGGGATGTGCCACATTCCTGGCCGTCCAGTGCAGACCTCAGGCGAAACGCGACGTAGTCCGGGCACTCGTCGGCGAATCTGCTGTGGCGACCGTGTCCAGCACGACTGGCGCTGCGGACTTCCTTCTCGACGTGTTCGTTCCCGGCATCGCAGATCTCGCTCGGCTTCTCGACGACCGGATCGAACGAATCGACGGAATCACCGCGGTGACATCGATGGTCGCGCTGACCACCTACCGGGAGGGTTCGCGCTGGCGGGTCCAAGCGCTGGACCTGGAACAGTCCACTCGCCTGGTGCCGCCGACCCCCTCCACCCGTCGGACACCGCTTTCCTCACTCGACGACCTGGACCGGGCTCTACTTCAAGCCCTGGCGACGGACGGCCGGCAATCCTGGACCGATCTCGCCGCTCGGTGCGGGACGACCGGGCCGACCGCGCGCCGCCGAGTCGAGAGAATGACGGACTCGGGTCGTGTCGCCCTGCGGTGCGAGGGAGCCCCCGAACTTCTCGGGCCCATCGTGCCGACGACTTTCATGATGACCGTTCCGCCCGGTGAGCTGAACACAGCGGGAAACCTGTTGGGCCGCATGCCCAGATGTCGTGTCGTCGAGGCCGTCACAGGAACGTCGACGATCGTCGCCACCATGTGGTTTCGCGCGGCTGCCGAGATCGCGCCGTTCGAGGCCGCACTGACCCGCGAACTCCCGTCGCTCGTGATCACCGACAGGTTCATCACCCTGCACACGTACAAGAGGGGCGGACACGTCCTCGACCCCCTCGGCCGGACCACCGGCACGATCCCGCTGACGGCCTACTGAAGGGCGCCCGAACAACCGTCACGTCGGGCAGGTCACAACCGGTGCAATTCGACGTCGCCGAGTTCCCCGTCGCGGGCGGTGGCGGTCATGTACGTGCAGTGCGGCTGCCGCCGTCGATCGGTCGGTGATCCAGGGTTCAGCAGTCGCAGACCGGATTCGGTCGTGGTGTCCCAGGGAATGTGGCTGTGCCCGAAGATCAGGACGTCGGTGTCCGGGTAGGCCGCCGACATCCGTTTCTCCCTGCCGGCGGAGGCCCCGGTCTCGTGCACGACGGTGATGCGCACCCCGGCCAGGGTCACGTCCGCCCGCTCGGGCATCAGGGCGCGCAGTTCGTCGCCGTCGTTGTTGCCCCAGCACGCCACGAGCCGCGCCGATCGCGCCTGCAACGCCTCGAACGTGGGGAGATCGACCCAGTCGCCGGCGTGGATCACCACGTCGGCGCGGTCGACCTCGTCCCACACCCGAGCCGGTAGGTCGCGCGCCCGGTTCGGGACATGGGTGTCGGCCAGCAGCAATAACCTCACGGTCACAGTCTGCGCGAATCCGCACCCTTTCTCTGCATCCGCACCCGTTTTCGCGTGCGAAAGTGGTGCGGGTGCAGAAATAGGGTGCGGGTGCAGAAGTGGGTGGGAGTAAGTGCTTTACGCGCCCGCGAGCGCGGCGGCGTCCTCTGCCTGCAACAGCAGACCCATGTGCTCACGCATCCGCTGGGCGTCCGGCTCGAGGCCGGTGAAGATCCGGAAGGAGTCGACGGCCTGTCCGATGGTCATGCCGATTCCGCTGAGGGTCCGGGCGCCGATCTCGCGGGCGCGGGCGAGGAGTTCGGTTTCGGCGGGACGGTAGACGACGTCCGCGACCCACAGGTCGGGGCGCAGCAGTGCGGCGTCGAGTGCCATGCCGGGGTGGGCCGCCATGCCGATCGGCGTCGCGTGGATGAGGCCCTGGGCCGCACCGACCGCTGCGGGAACGGCGGAGAGGTCGCCGGCGGCGATCTCCCGGTCCGGGAACAGTTCGGCGAGCGAGTCGCGCAGATCCTTCGAGCGCGCGGCATCGGCGTCGATGATCGTGAAGTGTCCGACACCCCGGGTCAGCGCGGCGTAGGCGACGGCCGCGCCGGCGCCACCGGCCCCGAGTTGCACGACGCGGTTCATGGGCGCCCCTTCGAGACCCTCGTCCATGTTCCGCGCGAATCCGGACCAGTCGGTGTTGTGGCCGATCAGGCGCCCGCCGTCGATGTGGACCGTGTTGACCGCGCCGAGCTTGCGGGCGTCGTCGGACAGGTCGTCGAGCAGCGGAATGACGGCCTGCTTGCAGGGGTGCGTGATGTTGAGCCCGTTGAACCCGAGGAGCTTGGCGGCCGCCAGTAGCTGCGGCAGTCCCTCGACGCCCATGCCCAGCGTGTCGAGGTCGAGGATCCGGTACACGTATCCGACGCCCTGCGCGCGACCCTCGGCCTCGTGGAGCGGCGGGGTCAGCGATTTCGAGATCCCGGTGCCGATCAGACCGCACAGGTACGACGGGCGAGCGGTGGGGGCATCGAGGTCACGAGAGGTCATGGCGGTCACTTCCGGGAGAGGGCTGGGAGCTAATTAACTATCTAGTGAGTTATGTCACGGTAGCATACCTCCATACCGCGCGGAAGACAGCACAGGCAGGAGTTACACCGATGACACGAAGCGAGACGACGGGCGCGACCTCCGAGGTGGAGACGGTCAAACGGACCCGTAACCCCGAGAAGACCCGGGAGAACATCCTGCGGGTGGCGATGACGGAATTCGCCGACAAGGGGCTGACCGGCGCCCGCATCGACGAGATCGCGGCGAAGACCGCCACCACGAAGCGGATGCTCTACTACTACTTCGGCGACAAGGAGGGGCTGTACCGGGCAGTCCTGCAGCGGGCCTACGAGGAGATCCGCTACGAGGAGTCCCAGCTCGACGTCGACCACCTCGAGCCGACCGAGGCGATCCGCGCGCTCGCCGAGCTGACCTTCGACCATCACGAGGCTCACCCGGACTTCATCCGTCTCGTCGCGATCGAGAACACGAATCGGGGCGCCAACCTCGTCCAGGCCGAGGGCCTCCCCGAGACGCAGGCTCCGGCGATTCGCACGCTCGAGCGGATCCTCCAGCGCGGACAGGACGCGGGCATCTTCCGCACCGACACGACGGCGCTCGACATCCACATGCTCATCAGCTCGTACTGCGTCTTCCGGGTGGCGAATCGGTACACGTTCAAGGCTCTGTTCGACTGGGATCTGACCGGCGCGGAGAACCGCCCCCACCTGCGCGCAATGATCGGCGACGTCGTCCTGGCCTACCTGCAGCAGCCCGGGAAAGTATGAACTAACCATTTCGACCATTATTGACTCGAGGCTGTGACCTGGGTTACCTTGCTTCTACGACCTACGAACACCTGCTCTTCCGAGCCGCCAGTGTTCACATTCCTCGCTCCCCAGGAGTATCGATGACCATCGACTACGGCACCGGCGTCTCCGGTCGAAACGGTGACGGCAAAGGCCGCTCCTCCGTCGACCCCAACGCTGATCCCACCAATGCGAAGAAGGCCGCGAAGGCCGCCTTCTTCGGCAGCCTGCTCGAGTACTACGACTTCTACATCTTCGCCTCGGCTGCTGCGCTGGTGTTCCCGCACGTGTTCTTCGAGGGATCGAAGAATCCGCTGCTGCTGTCGCTGGCCACCTTCGGCATCTCCTACATCGCGCGTCCGATCGGCGCCGTGTTCGTCGGACACTTCGGCGACCGGGCCGGGCGCAAGAAGGTGATGATGTTCTGCCTGGTGCTCATGGGTGTCGTCACGTTCCTGATCGGCTGTCTGCCGTCGTCCGAGCAGGCCGGGATGGTCGGTCCGGTGCTGCTGGTGTTCCTGCGTATCTGCCAGGGCGTCTCCGCGGCCGGCGAACAGTCGGGTGCGGGCTCACTCACCCTCGAGCATTCCCCCGCCCACCGTCGCGGCTTCTTCTGCAGTTGGACGCTCACCGGCACTCAGGCCGGCTTCATCGTCGCGAGCCTCGCGTTCATCCCTGTCGCGGCGCTGCCCGACGAAGATCTCTACAGCTGGGGCTGGCGTGTCCCGTTCTGGTGCAGCCTCCTCGTCCTCGTCGTCGCCTACATCGTGCGTCGCAAGCTCGAAGAGCCCGAGATCTTCATCGCCAACAAGGAAGCGCTGGACGAGACGCCCGCCCCGCTGCCCATCGTCGACCTCTTCCGCACGCACTGGCGTGACGTTCTCCGTGTGGTCTTCTGCGCCTTCATCGCCGTCGTCAGCACCGTGTTCTCCGTGTTCGGCCTCGCCTACGCCACCACCCCCGAGATCGGCATGAGCCGCACCACCATGCTGTGGGTCGCGATCGCCGCCAACGCGGTGGCCCTGGTCTCGCAGCCGCTGTTCGGCATGCTGTCCGACCGGATCGGCCGCAAGCCGGTGTTCATCGGTGGCGCGATCGGTTCGGCCGCCGGAATCTTCCTCTACTTCGCCGCGATCGGCACCGGCAACGTGGCCATGATCTTCCTCGCGGGCATCCTGCTGATGGGCGGCGTCTACGCCGGGACCAACGCCATCTGGCCCGCGTTCTACGCCGAGATGTTCTCGTCGCGGGTTCGCTACTCCGGAATGGCGATCGGCACGCAGCTCGGTTTCGCCCTCGCCGGGTTCGCACCGACTATCGCCCAGGCACTGCGCGGCGCCGACCCCAAGAACTGGGTGCCGGTGGCGATCTTCACCGCCGTTTGCGCACTGATCGCCGCGGCCTCCGCCTCCACGGCCAAGGAGAACTCCCGCACTCCGCTGCTCGACCTCGACAAGGAGGACGTCGCGCTCACGAAGGCGAAGGCGAACGCAAAGGTCTGATCCACTCGGAAACGAACGATGCGCCCGGCACGTGTGCCGGGCGCATCGTCGTGTCGGTGCCTAACGCCGCAGTTCGTGGGTGAGTGCTTCGAGTTCGTCGCCGCCGGCCATCTGCTGGGTGAGTTCTTCGAGGCTGATCTCGTCGAAGGTGCAGTCCAGTTTCTGCCG
>NZ_LTCZ01000029.1:0-9506 GCF_001583455.1 Rhodococcus sp. LB1
GTCGCTGCCGCATGCGGTCGGTCGACCACGGCCAGTTGAAGCTGTTGCGGCCGTTGACGTCGACGAAGTAGCGATTCGAACGCTACCGGTATCAGTGTCACCCGCAGCGCATCAGCGCAGTCAGTCCACTGATGTCTGATCCACGATCTCTGTGTGTCTCGCGGCCCGCGAGAGTATCCAGCGCAGACACGTTGTCCGGGGTTCTTTGACGTCCTCCCGGTCGTTCACGGCCGGGAGGACGTCAATGTGGTGCACACCGCACCCCCCACACGCTGCGAGTTCGACAGCTATGCGCAATTGGGAGTCGACCGAGTTGTTCTCCTTTTACCGACAGCAGGTGAGACTGAGACGTTGAAGAAGCTCGACGAGTGGTCCGCCTACGTAGGGGAATTCACTGCCTAGACGGGTGGGCCAATCGGCGCTCCGGGCCAGGGAAGCGCTCGCACAGTGCGGGAGTGGGGGCGGTCTTCGCGCACGACCCGTCATGGTCGGCGCACTTGCCCAAGGTGTTAATTTCCGTCTGGACTCCGCGCTTGTTTCAGACGCACCGGGAAGCTACGACGATTGCCGTTCTTCGACAACCCAGGCCGCGACCTGTGCTCGCGAGGTGAATCCGAGTTTGGTGAGGATGTGCTCGACATGCCCTTGCGCGGTGCGTTGGGAGATCACCAGGCGGGCGGCGATCGCCTTGTTGGTCAGGCCCTCGGCGACCAGCTCTGCGACCTGCTGTTCGCGTTTCGTCAAGCGAGTCGGACCCGGCGACGTCGGCTTTCGAGGACGCTCGCCGAGCGCGTAGGAGACAGCGGAATCGAGATCCATGGCTCTGCCGTGGTGCAGGGCCTCCTCGAAGACGTGTTCGGTGAGCATCCGGCGGGCGGACCGCTCGCATTCCTCGTGATAGACGAGCAGGTCGGGAACGAGCACGGAGGGGCTTCCGGCCGCGCGGCCGAGCGCCTCCGCGGCCCCCATCAGTGTGCTGGCACGTTCAGGGTCACTGGTTCCGGCGAGCCACGCGAATGCTTCCAAGCAATTTGCGCAACCGACCGGGTCGTCGACGCGCCGAGCGAGGCGCACTCCATCTCCGAGCAATTCGACTGCGCGACTTTGTGCGCCCAGGCGCCATTGGGCAACAGCCATCGCCCACAGTGCGTAGGACCGATAGACGGATTCACCATGCACCTTCGTGATCGCGAGAACCTCCTCGTAGCATTCGATCGCCCGGAGGGGTTCGGTGTCGAGCACCTGATACGCCAATCCCAGCAACGTCAGAGACTCGATCTGTAGCGCAGGCTCGTTCTCTGCTTCTCGGAACATCGATACTGCCCGCTCCAGACCTGACACCGCGCGCGTGAGATCGCCGCTGAACAACCCGACGATGCCATCGGCGTGGTCGACGATCGCCTGCGCTACCGGGTCGGTGAGTTGGTCAGCGAGGAGGCGCGCCTGCTCGACCAGAGCGGCACCTCGCTGATGGTCCCGCTGCTGTTCAGTCATGAGGCAGTCGGCGTACAGCGCTCTGATGGTGGCAAGGGTGGGATGTTCTCCCTGGCGTGACAGGAATTGGTCGAGCCACCGTCTCGCCTCGCTGAGCAGGCCGCGTGACCCCCAGAGCTGCATCAAGGGGGCGGCGATCTGTAAACCGGCTTCGGCATCATTTTCGGCGACGCAGAAGTCCATCGCGTCCCGCAGGTTCGGCTGCTCACTGCTGAGTCGCGCGATCCACTCGAGCTGCCGGGGACCGATGAACTCGTCCTCGGCGGTGCGGGCCAGCTGGCGGTACCAATCCCGGTGCCGCTGGCGCAGGTCGTGGAAGTCGCCGTTCTGCTGGGCCTTTTCTCGTCCGTAAGCGCGGAGTGTCTCGAGCAGCCTGAAGCGGACGGCGGTGCCGTGCTCTTCGCGGATCAGGATCGACTTGTCGACGAGGGATGCCACCGAGTCCAGCAGATCCCCGGTCTGCACATTGTCCCCGCACACGTGTTCTGCGGTATCGAGATCGAAGCTGCCGGTGAACACCGACAGTCGTGCCCATGTCAGTTGTTCGAGCGGGGTGCACAGGTCGTAGCTCCAGTCGACACATAATCGGAGTGTCTGCTGGCGTGAAGGTGCGGCTCGGCTCCCGCGGGTCAAGAGCGCGTAGCGGTCGGACAGGCGTTGCAGGATCTGTTCGGGCGACATCGCACGCAACCGCGCGGCCGCCAGTTCAATCGGCAACGGCAACCCATCCAGTCGATGACAGATCCGGGTCACCGCGGACTTGTTGGTGTCGGTCAACGTGAATGTCGATACCGCGGTGGTGGCGCGTTGGGTGAACAGCGACACCGCGTCGTATTGGGGCAGACCTTGCAGGGACGGCTCGCGATCGGGGTCGGGGACGGTGAGTGGGGGAACGCGCAGCGTTGCCTCCCCATCTACTGCCAGAGGCTCGCGGCTGGTCGCGAGGATGCGCAGATTCGGGTTGTGTCGCAGTAGCGCTGCGGCGAGGTCGGCCACCGCGTCGATCACTTGCTCGCAATTGTCCAAGATCAACAACAGTTCTCGCGAGGACAGGAAGTCCAGCAGAATCTCGTATAGCGACCGGTCGGTTTGGTCCCGCATACCAAGCGTTGCGGCCACCACGTCGATCAATCGAGACGGAGTGCGGACCTCGTCGAGCTCGACGAGCCATGCTCCGTCGGCGAACTCGCGGCGGATACTCGTTGCAAGTCGAAGTGCGAGACGCGTTTTCCCGACGCCGCCCATTCCGACCAGCGTCAGCAGGCGTGACGATGCCAGCAAATTCTTCGCTTCGGTGATCTCGTGCCTGCGTCCGACGAAGCTGGACAATTCCAGGGGCAGGTTCCCTCCCTCATGATGGGAAGGGCTCGACGCAAACCGTCCATGCGGTATCGGCTCTGGTTCCGGTGCGGCACGCGCGAGCGCCATGTCGTCCGCGGGTAGTCCGCGGCTGCGTTGGAGCTCGCGCAGGTTCTCACCCAATGCGGCGGCAGAGGGTTGCCGGTCCTCGGGACGACCGGACATTGCCTTCTCGATCACACTGGCAACATCGTCTGCGAGGCCTTGATCCCGCAGATCCGGGACGGATTCTGTTGTAATACGAACGAATTGGGCTACCAACTGTTCGCCGCTATGGCGTTCAAATGCGGCGTGGCCGGTGACTGCGCAGAACAGGGTGGCTCCAAGTCCGTAGATGTCGGAGGCCGGGCTCGGGGAGGCGCCGCCGAGGACCTCGGGCGCCGTGAACGCGGGCGAACCGGTCACGATGCCCGTAGCGGTCTCGAATCCACCGGAGATATGCGCGATCCCGAAGTCCGAGAGCGCCGGCTCACCATAATCGGTGAGAAGGATGTTCGCGGGCTTGACATCGCGGTGGACGATGTCCTGACTGTGAGCTGCCTCCAGCGCACCAGCCAGTTTCACTCCTATCCGCAGCACTTCGTCCACGGGCAGAGGACCATGCCGCCTGATCCGTTCGTCCAGGGAACCCTGTGGGTGATACGGCATCACAATGTATGGTTCGCCGCTGTCGGTGACCCCGACCGCGAGGACATTCACGATGTTCGGGTGGCCGGTCAGACGACCCATCGCACGTTGTTCGCGGAAGAATCGCTCCCGGTTCTCCTCCGAGAGATCGTTGGTGAGCACCTTCACTGCAACGGTCCGGTCGAGAGAGGTTTGGGTGCACTGATACACGACGCCGAAGCCGCCCCGCCCGATCTCTTGGGCGTCGTCGAATCCGTCAGCTCTCAGCTCCGAAGTGACCGATGGGGTCACATCGCGGTGGGTCTCGAACGGATCGGTATCGGACATCGTCCAGGTCGATTCATCCGGTCCACGATACGTCCGATGAAATCCACACGGGTTAGCCTCTCGACGACGTGCTTCCCAGGATATCGCTGTCAGCGGCCCTGACGGTGCGGGCTACGGCTCGCAGTCGAACGCTTGGAGTGGACGAAGCGCGCGGCTACGCGCCACGCGACCAGCGCTGTCACCCGCCGCAGCCGCGGATCTGCCGAATGCATCGGCAACCGAGCCGGCGGCAACACCACCCTCACCGGTATGGGAGACATTGCCCGCAGGAGAAGAAGCCGATGGCCATGCGTTGATCGTGACCGCCGCCGGGACCTACACATACACCGTCCGGGCGGGCGTCGACCGGTCCCGTCGACTCGGTCGAGAAACAGGACATGCTGATCCGCTGGGCGCGCCCACATTTGGTGTTCGCCGCGCCGGTGCTGGGCGTTTGCCTCGGGCCAGCGGCAGATAGGAGTGCGTCGGATCTGCTCATGCCCTTGACCCAGGGGCTCTCGGTCCCGGCGGTTCTTCCACCGCACCGCGTACACATCGGTGCGGCACCGCAGCAGGTCGGCGAAGAGCCGGACCTTCTCCTCGGGTGCGGATCGCATGTCCACGGTGCCCCCGGAGTTCCGGTCAGCGCGCCCTGATCTGGATCGGCGGCGCGGGCCTGCTCGATCCAGCAACCACCGCAACCTTGCATTGTCCGCTCGCAGGGTGTCCAGTTCTTTCGGATAGCGTTGAAGCACGTGGTGGCGTCGCGGTGGTGGCCTGGTGGGTGCCGGTACCTGTCGAGCGTGTGCTTCGCCCGGACGCTGGCCCCATGGCCGCAAGTGCACGGGCCCGTCGACCTGAGATGCACAACAGTGCACAAGCGGGCTAAGATGTGCATATGAGGTCGGTGGAGAAGGTGGATTCGCTCGACGCGCTGCTTGCCAAGCATCACGTCGACCTCACCGCCCGTGAGATGCTTCGCGAACTCGACGCTGCACTCACCGCGGTACCCGCCGCGTCGGACACGTTGTCGGCTGGAGAGATCGAGTTCCTCCGCACGCACGCGGGCGAGGGCGTCGGCGAAGTCCTCGACCAGTGGTCGTCGGTGGCCGAGATCCGCGCTCGTGCGGTGGAGATCGCGCGGCAAACGGTGACGGCGCTCGCGGATTCGTTGGACGTCAAGGAGGCAGCGGCGCTGCTCGGTATCGACAGGTCGGTGGTGTCCCGGCGGCTCACCGCGCGCACGCTGTGGGCGTTCGATCTGCACGGGCACCGCCGCATCCCGCGATGGCAGTTCGTCGGTGACGATGTCTTGCCGGGGCTTAGTACTGTCGTGGCGGCCATCCCCTCGACCGCCAGCCCCGTGTCGGTCGCCGCGCTCATGCACACCTCGCAACCCGACCTCGGCGACCGGACCCCGCTCGAGCATCTGGCCGCGGCGGCGGACCCGGCACCTGTGGTCGCGCTCGTGGAATCCCTCGACACCTGGTGAGCGGTCGGCACCCGAAGATTCCGCGGGCACCGCGGACCCCGCTCACCGTTGCTCCGGAGGACATGCTGGCCTACGACGGTGTGCTGTGGCGGATCCACCGCACCACCGGTCCTCACGTGGTGTCCTGGCGGACTCTGCGCACCTACGGGCCGATCGCGTCCATGCGCTACGACCCGCACCCCGGCCCCGCCACGGCAGCGACCACCATCGGGGTCCTCTACGCCGCCTGCGATGTCGCCACTGCGCTGGCCGAGGTGTACCAGGCGACACGGACGATCGACACCGCGATCGGGGCGCCTGCCCTGACAGGGTGGCGCCCGACCCGTCCCCTGAATCTGCTGAATCTCACCGAAACCTGGCTGGTACGTCACCACGCCTCGTACGCACTGCTTCACGGACCGCGCACTGTGTGCCGAACGTGGGCGCGCACCATCCACCTGACATGGCCGCACCTCGACGGTCTGTACGTACCGTCCACCATGACCGGCCGTCCGAACGTCGTGCTGTGGAACCCCGCCGCCGACTCGTTCCCCGCCGACCCCGCGTTCACTCGACCACTCGATCACCCGCGCGTGCGGCCCATCCTCCGCACCGCCGCACGCACCATCGGGTACGCATCGACGGTCTAACTCTGTCCCGGCCCGCACCGATCGGATTCGACGGGATCGTCGTCGCCGTGGTGGGTGCGGATCGCCGCCATCCCGAGCGCATACCGCACACCGCTGACCGTCGAGCAGGCGCTCGACGCCGCCTGAAGCCTGGTTGGGTCAACCGTCCGCGGTCGTGCCGGTATCCGAGTCGGACACCTCGCAGCGCTACGAACCCGGTGGACAGGCACGGGCATGGGCGGAAAACCCGCTCATCGACTCTCATCGACGCCCACCGTGCCGCCCTCCCTCGCCCTCGCGCAGCGGGCCACGGTCGTCACCGTTGGGCAACGACGTCGCCGGTTTCGGTGCGTGGGCGGCAGCCGGAATCCTAGAGTCCTAATGCCTCCCGCAGTCGCCGTGCGCTCATCGCCCCCGGCCGCTCCTCCTGGGGGAAGGAGTCGAGCAGCCGGATCAGGTCGTCGCGGCGGGTGGGGTCGGCGGCGCACTCGCGCGGGGTGTGACCGCCGAGGGCGGGGATCGAGTCGTCGAGCCACTGCTGCTCGTATCCGCGGATGTGCTCGTCGAGTGCCGCCGCGATCGCGGGATCCTCGGGGTCGACGGGGTGTGTCGGCCGAACGTTTTCCTGCGCCTGAGCCATCAGCTCCGCCGCCGGTGTCCGGGTCTGCTCGCGCAGTCTCGCCCCGGGATCGGCGGCGCCCACGGCGTCGACCAGCGACTCGAAGCGTGGCTCGTTCATCGCCTCGACCTCGAGCACCCAGGGGTCGGTGCCGGGGGCCAGGTTCAGCACTCCGAGCACGCTGCCCTGCTCGGTCCAGGTCCACCGGTCTGCGTCGGCGGCGCCGAAGCGGCGACTGAGCTTGCGCCGGATCCCGGCGGTGTCGGCCACCTCGAACACGGCCCGGCACGCCACCATCGGGTGCCCGTCGGGGGTGACCAGCCGCGGCGGCGCGAACCGGGCGCTGAGGAACTCGACCAGCTCGTCGGGGTCGGTGGATTCCGAATCGAGCAGCTCGATCAGCTGACCGCGCTGTCCGGGCTCGATCGGTTCGATGCCGCCGAAGATCTGCATCGTGGACCCGGCGGGAACCACTCGGGCGCAGAAGAAGTCGCCGGCCCGCAACTGCCTGCTGGCGGCCGCCTCGGTGACCTCCAGGCGGTCGCCGGTGCGCACGTCGCGCAGCGTCAGCCCCTCGCCCGGACGCACCGCCTCCACCTCGTGCACCGACCGCTCGGCGAGCAGCCACTGCTGCGCGAGGAGCAGTTCGTCCGCGGGCAGCAGCACGCCGCGCTCGGCGACGAACCGCGCGAAGGCTCCGCATTCGGACATCACCACATCCGCGACCAGCGGGTCGTCGAGTGCGTGATACAGCGCGAACGGATCGTCGTCGTGCGCGGACCGAATCTGGGCGAGCGAGATCAGCAGCGGTCGCCACTCGATGCCCTGCGCGAACGAGCCCGCCTTCTGGTACAGCCACCCAGCCCGCTGCTCGAGTGGGTGTTCGGCCTTGCCGAGGTGGCACGCCTTGTATTTGCGCCCGGATCCGCACCAGCACCGATCGTTGCGCCCCAGGTCCGGCCGGTCGACGGGAAGAAACGATTGGAGCAGGTCGTACAGGGGTTCGCGATACGCACCCTCGACCCGGTCGAGCAGCCCGATCGCCCGCACCGCGTCACCACGATCGGACGCGAAGCGGGCCAAAGCCTCGAGCGCCTCGTCCCAGTTCGGGTCCACGGCCAGGGCCCGCTCGTAGTGCCGCTCGGCGTCGGTGGTCCGTCCGTCGAGTTCGGCCGCCTTGCCCGCCAGCCAATGCGCGGTCGGGGCGATCTTGCGGGGACCGCGGTCGCGGAGCACCGCGGCAGCCAGGCGCAGGGTTTCGGTGCCGGCGCGGCAGGTGGCGTACGCCTCGCCGAACGCGGCGCGGGCCGCGTTCGGGCGGGTGAGCCCGGCGAACCGGTCCCTCGCGCTCGTCACGACCGCGTCGACAGCGCGCTCGCGCTCGTCGTCGGGGGTGCGCTCGAGCACGCCGATCAGGGCGATGAACGCCATGACCGCTTCCGTCTCGTCGTCGGTGAGGTGGTGAGCCGCCGTGACCGTCGCGGCGTGCGCTTTCCCGCGATGGGCGGTGAAGTCGAATCCCCGGACCGCGATGTCGTCGCCGTCGCACACGTATCCGGCGTCGGTGATCAGGTCGCCGAGCGGTGTGGTCGGCGCCGCGAACAGGGACCGGTCGTCGGCCATCAGCTGCCAGATGATGGTGTCCAGGGGCTCGGGGCGGTCCATCGGCACCAGGTCGGCCAGTGCGACAGCGAGATCGGGTGCGGGTGCGGGTGGGGTCGCCGCGGCGGTGAGTCGCAGCTCGCCGTCGACGAAGGCGAGCGCGACCAGGTCACCGGCCCGGAATTCGGCGAGTGCGTCCGGTTCGAGCAGCAGCGCCGCGTCCGTCGGCCAGTCGGGATCGTCGACGCCGCGCTCGTCGAACACGTCGTCGTCGAGGTCACGGAAGAGGGTGCTCAGCCCGCCTGCGGCCGGGTCGTGGTCGTCGAACGGCAGCAGGGGCGTCAGGTCCGGGTGGGCGTCGAGGATGCCGGAGGAGATTTCCGTGTCGGTGAGCCGGTGGGTGAGCACGCGTCCAGCGAGCAGGGCGTCGAGGGCCACGCTGCGACCGTCCGCCAGGTAGCCGAGCCGGGGATGGCCGATGTACTCGGCGAGTTCCTCCATGTCGGCGAGATAGCCGTGCCCCTCGGCGACCAACCGCCGCGCCCATTCGTCGGGATGCATGGGCCCGTGCTCGCGGAGCAGGACCATGGCGGCTTCGGCAGTGGGATCTGTCGGATCGGTCACCGGGCCAGGGTATGCGATGTGTCCGGGCGTCTCGTCGAAAGGAGCGTAAGCGTCGCTAGGTGAGGGATTCGGCTGCTCTGCGGCGCAACAGTTCACCCAAATGGCGTCGCTGCGGCGCGCACGATTCCGTCAACCGATTGCCTGGCAGCGACGAGCCGAACCCGAGCGTCGTCCACCGCTGGTAACCACGCCCCAGCAGATACCTCCGTCGGCCGCGACGGTGTGTCCGCCCAATGGACGAGGGGTTGTCAGCGAGACTTTCGGCAACGATCCACCGTCAACACAAGGAGGGTAGGGTGCCCAGCCTCATTTTTAACGGTGTCACCTACGGAATCAGCCAGACCCGGTTCGAGGCCACCCGCGAGCTGCTCGCACGGTTCGCCGAGGGACACACCCTCGGAGTGGCGATGTCCCTCACCCATGACGGCGCCCGACACCACCTGTACATCACCCCTGGGGTACCGATCACGCTGGTGGAATGACGACTCCGCAGTGGTCGCCTCATAACGGTTTCCGGCGGGGACACTGCCCGGGCAGTGTCCCCGGCGTTGGTCGTCACCAGCGGCGTCAATGCCCTCGGCGGGAGGTAACACCCGGCCACAGTCTGGCGCAACTCTGCACGCAAACATGCCAGCGAAAATACGGGTAAGAAGGCGCGTAGTGGGTAGGGTGATGTCCGCGCACGTACACGGGTGGCACACCGAACACGAGTGGGTGGGGATGGCGAAGGTAGGAAATTCCGAAGGCGGCGCCCGCCGCCGCCCGACCGGGGCCG
>NZ_LTCZ01000030.1:0-31426 GCF_001583455.1 Rhodococcus sp. LB1
CGCGACTGTAGTACTAGGGCCGTCGCCCGAACCAGTCGAGGAGTCGGGCCTGCTGCGAAGCGTCGGGAGGCAATGTGTCACTCGGACCCTCGCCGTACGCGTCGAAGGCGAGCATGTCGTCCAGATGTGGTTCGACCACACGCGACAACCCGGCGACCACAGGTGGGTCAAGAGTTTCATCGAGGCCCGCCGCGCGGAGGAGGTCCCACGCGTGAACCACAAGGTCGACAAGCCGGAAGCGCAGGAAAGCTTCGGCAGGGACGTCGCCGTTCGGGCCTGGAACTGGCTGTTCCGGTGGTGCGGCGGCGAATGCCTCGGCCTGATGTCGTGACGATTCGGCCACCACGGCGACCGGGTCGTCTCCGAGCTGGTCATCCGTGAGCATGTTCCGGGCTTGTTCACGACCGACGCCGGCGAGCAGGAGCGCAGTGAAGCGGTTTCCCACCACGACGTGCTCGACCAGATCGCGCACCGACATCTGTGACGGTGTGGGCAGGTCCCATGAGTCCACCGGCAGTTGGCGCACCACGCGCTCGAATTCGGCCGAGGCAGCGAGAATGAGTTCCACCTCTCGCACGGTAGCGGTCGTGGACCGGCTCCGGAAAGGTGCGTCGTCGCGGATGTCCTTCTCGGGAACGGCCTACGGCCGGGTTTGCTTGCCGGGCTCGTCAATTAGCGGTGGCCGCAAGTGCCCGAGTCCGGCCGGCGGTGCTGTCGAGATTGTGCTCCGTTGATCAACGAGGCGACTGGGCCGGTGGGTTTATCTGGCCGGGACCCTGTTGCTGCTTTCCGTAGAACCCGTAATTGGTTTGGTACGTGGTACCGAGCAGCCTGCTTTGTGCGTCATACACCTTGCAGGATTCTTCCCGGTCGTTGCCAATTCGCTTCGTAGCGTAGACGCCGAGCACCGCCCCACTGGCATATCCCCCCGGATGCGTGACGCAAGTGTCCTGGAATGTTGCTGCCTGGGCGGCGGGTGCGGGTCACGGCCATCGTGCCCACTGCCGCGGCGGCGGCAATCAGGGTGCTCGCCGCGATCTGACGCCGGCGTGAGCGGGTGGGGTTGGCGGGGATGCGGCCGGTGAGGTTGCGGATCATGTCGCTCCGAAGGTTTCCGCGGCCATTGTGGTCGCTGCAACCAGCTTGCGGCACAACCGGTCCCTGCGACAGGCACCCGAGGGACATCGTCGCCCACCCTACGAAGAGCCCACGCACCGTTCCTGACCGCGTCGCCGTTACGTCCCGCTGCTACCCGGCGGGCGCGTCCTGCGCACCGAGCCGCCACAGCGACGTCACTTCCCGCTTGCGGGCGGCGTGCAACGCATCCGAACGGTCGGCGACCTTGCCGTGCCGGGGCGCCACGTCCCGGCGTCCGAGGACGGTCAGTCCGGCGTCGTCGATCAACGTCAGCAATTCGTCGCGGGTCCGCAGTCCGAGGTGCTCGGCGATGTCGGACAGGATGAGCCAGCCCTCTCCCCCGGGCTCGAGGTGTTCGGCCAACCCGGCCAGGAATCCGCGGAGCATCCGGCTGTCCGGGTCGTAGATCGCGTACTCGATCGGCGAGGTGGGGCGGGCGGGGATCCACGGCGGGTTGCACACGACCAGCGGTGCCCGGCCGTCGGGGAACAGATCCGTCTCCACCACCTGCACCTGACCGGCGTAACCGAGCCGGTCCAGATTCGCCCGGGCGCAGGCGAGCGCATTCGCGTCGAGTTCGGTCGCGATCACCTTCTCGACGCCGCGGTGCGCGAGGACGGCGGCCAGCACACCGGTGCCGGTGCCGATGTCGAACGCCGTCGTGAGGGACGGCAGCGGGGTGTCGGCGACGAGGTCGACGTATTCGCCGCGAATCGGCGAGAACACGCCGTAGCCGGGGTGGATGCGCGCCCCGAGGGCGGGGATCTCGACGCCCTTCTTCTGCCACTCGTGGGCGCCGATCGCCCCGAGCAGGTCGCGCAGAGTGGTGACGGTGGGCTGGTCCGTCGGTCCGTACGCCTCGAGCACCGCCTGACGCACGTCGGGGGCGCGTCGCAGCGGGACGGTCTGGTCGGCGTCGAACGGCACCAGCAGCATCCCGAGGATCCCCGCCCGCCGCGACTGCGTCTGCCGGTGCAGGTGGAACGCGGTGGCGGGGTCGGTGGACGTCTTGCGAGCCTTGCGGTCGGTGCGGGCTGCGACAGCGGTGCCGAGCTGGCGGGCGTTGTGGAAGTCGCCGCGCCACAGCAGCGCCGTCCCCTCGCACGCCAGGCGGTAGGCCTCGTCGGCGGTCATCGAGTCGTCGGCCACCCGGATCTTCTTCGGGGGCGTCGCCCCGCTGGTGGACCGCCACACCGCCGAATGCTCGGTGCCGTCCTCGGTCCAGCGGACGAACTCGGTTTCCATGAGGGAGAGCCTAGGCCTACGGCCCGTGCGTGGTTAACGAGTGCAGGCACTCGCTAACCACTCACGGGCGGCGGAGCCGCCTCACCGGAGGGTGAGGACACTCTTCCCGACGGTTCGGCGGTGTTCGAGGTCGAGCAGTGCCTCGGCCGCCGCCTCGAACGGGTACCGTCTCGGCTCCGGAATCGTCAACGCGCCCGACGCCAGCAGTGGACACAGTTCGCTCCACTGCGCGGACAGTCGTCCGGGGTCCTCCGCCCACCACGAGCCCCACGCGACTCCCACTGCGGACGCGTTCTTCAGGAGCAGTCGGTTCACTTTCACCGAGGGGATGTCCCGGCCGGTGAAACCCATCACGAGAATCCTCCCGCCCGTCGCCAGGGATCGGACGCTGTCGGTGAAGCGGTCGCCCCCGACGGGGTCGACCACGACGTCCACCCCGCGGCCGTCGGTGATCGCGAGGACCTCGTCCCGCCAGTTCCCGGTGGCCACGATGTCGGAGGCGCCGAGGCTCCGCACGTACTCCGCCTTCTCCTCACTGCTGACGACCGCGATGGTCCGCGACGCGCCGAGGTGGGGCGCCAGTGTCATCGCGGCGGTGCCGATGCCTCCCGCCGCGCCCTGGACGAGCACCGACTCCCCCGTCTCGAGGCGCCCACGACGAACCAGCGCGAAATGCACGGTGAGGTAGTTGAACAGCAGGGCGGCGCCCGCGGACATCGAAATCGTGTCGGGGAGGGAGAAAGTCGTCTCCGGCGGCAGTGCGACCAGTTCCGCCATCGCGCCGCCCACCCCGGTCAATCCGACGACCCGGTCGCCCGGAGAATATCCGCTGCCGTCAGGCGCTGACCGCACGATCCCGGCGACCTCGCCGCCGGGGACGAAGGGAAGTTCCGGCTTGTACTGGTACCGGCCCTGGGTGAGGAGAAGATCCGGGAACGACACCCCGACCGCATGAACCTCGACCAGGATCGCGGATTCGTCCGCGGCGGGTTCGCCGACCTCCACCGGGACAAGCGCCCGGGGTCCGTCGAGCGCGGTGACCATCAGTGCCCGCATGCGGTTGCCGCCGTTCATGTGATCGGGAGTTCGCGGACGACCGCCCGGCGCAACTTGCCGACTTCGGTGCGCGGGAGGTCGGGCCGGAACTCGACGACTTTGGGTGCCGCGTAGGGTCCGACGCGTTGCGCGACGAGGTGTGTGAGTTGAGTGACGAGGTCGCCGTCGTCGGCCCGGGTGTCCGCGCGGACGACGACGGCCCGGACCACCCCGCCGCGGATCGGATCGTCGTACGCGACTGCCGCGGCGTCGGCGACCGCCGGGTGCTGCAACAGCGCGTTCTCGACCTCGACCGGGCTGATGTTGTGTCCCGACGCGATGATCATGTCGTCGTCCCGGCCCAGTATCTGCCACCGTCCCTCGGGGTCTGTGACGGCTCGGTCCTCGGTGAGGAATACGTCGCCGCGCCAGCGGTCGGCCCACAGGTCGGGGGTGTTCTCGTAGCCGCTGGACATCTGGTGCCGGGGCCGCCGTACCGCGATCAATCCCGGTTGGCCGTCGGCCACCGGTTGCCCGTCCCGGTCCGCGAGGAAGGTGTCGAAACCCGGAATCGTGGCGGACATCCAGCCCGGACCGGACCGCGTTTCGGTGCCCTGGGTGTCGCCCAGGAGCATGCCGACCTCGGACAGTCCGTACCCGTTGCGGACGACGGGGGCACCGGTGCCGGCCCAGGCCGCGGCGACCGCCGCGGTGAGCGGTTCGCCGGCAGCGGCGACGGTGCGGAGCGTCCGCGGCACTCCCTCCTGCGAGAAGGTCTCCGTCAGTCGCCGCAGGGCGGCCGGCGCGGTGGTGAGGATCGTGGCCTTCTCTTCCCGGATGACCCGACGCCAGGCCTCGGGGACGAACTTCCCGGAGTACATCACCCGCGGCACGCCCAGCGCCATGACGGCGGCACCGGTGCTGTACAGCCCGAACGCCCACGCCGGGTCCGACGTCGAGAAGACGACGCTGTCGCGGGTCGCCCCGAGAACGGCCTTCGCGTAGGGCATGACCGAGACGAAGGTGGCGTGGGTCATGGTGCACGCCTTCGGTGTTCCGGATGTTCCGCTGGTGAACAGCAGGGTGGCGGTGTCCCCGAGCGCCGTGGTCGCGAGCGGGCCGTCGGCGTCGGCCCGGTCGATCTCGGTCCAGAAGGACCTGTCGCCGTTGCCGGCCGCGCTGTCGCCGACGACGAACACGGCGGGATCGAGTCCGTGGGTCGCCTGCGCCTGCGCGAGCGCAGGCCGGTACCGCTGATCAACCACGACCGCCCGGACTCCCGCCGCGTCGAGGCGCAGGCCGATCGCGTCCGGGGCGAATCCACCGAACAGCGGCACGTACACCAGCCCGGAGCGCCACGCCGCCAGTGCGGTGATCCAACTCTCGACCTGTCGCGACAGCAGTCCGCCGACGCGATCTCCCCGCGTCAGCCCCGCGCGTGCGAACACCCGTGCCGCCTTGGCGGCGAGCCTGTCGAGTTCGCGGTACGTCCAGCGGTCGGCCGAGCCGTCCTCGTGCCGGACGGTCAGCGCCACCCGGTTCGGGTCGGCTGCGTAGCGGGTGCAGATTTCGTGGGCGGTGTTGAAGTCGCCACCGAAGGGGTCGCGGTCCAGCAGGGATTCGATGTCCTGCCATGCACCGGCGAGTGCGGACGATGCGAGTCTGTCGAGAGACATCAGTGATTCACCTTTGCAGTTTTCGTCAGGGTCAGGACCAGGACCGTGATGGCGCACGCCGCGGCGATGTACGCGGCCAGGGCCCATGAACCGTCCGTCTCGGCAGCGATCGCCACCGCGATGAACGGTGCGGGAGCACTGAAGACGACACCACCGAACTGATAGGCGACGGACGCGCCGGTGTACCGGACTTCGGCCGGGAACAGACCGGTGACGTAGCCGGCCACCGCGGAATAGGTGACGGCGTGACCGATCGTGATGATCAGAATCATCGCCAGCAGGACGGCGACACCGGCGCCGGTGGACAGCAACCAGAAGAACGGGTACGCGATCGCGGCCATGTAGAGGGACCCGTAGATCAACATCTTCCGTGCTCCGATCCGGTCCGCGATCATCGACGCGTAGGGCACGGACAGGATGTCGAGGACACACGCGGCGAGGATGCTCAACAGAATCGTCTGCCGCGAGATGCCGAGTTCCTTCGGACCGTACGACAGCACGAAGACGGTGACGAGGTAGAACGGCACGAGGGAGGCGGCCTGGGTGAGAATCCCGACGCCCAGCGCGCGCTTCTCACCCCGCAGGACCGCGAGGATCGGGAAGTCGGCAATCTTCTTGTTGCGCTTGACGTTCTCGAACTCCGGCGATTCGACGACCTTCAGTCGCACGTACATGCCGACCGCGACCAGCCCGGCGCTGGCGAGGAACGGCAGACGCCATCCCCATGCCTGTACCTGGTCCTCGGGAAGCTGCTCGACCAGGAGGAACGCGAGCGTCGCGAGCACGAGTCCAGCAGGCACGCCGGCCTGCGGCCAGCTGCCGTAGAACGCCCGCTTCTCGCGCGGTGCGTGTTCGACTGCCATCAGCACCGCGCCGCCCCATTCTCCGCCGACCGCGAAGCCCTGTGCCAGGCGCGCGACGACGAGCAGCACGGGCGCCGCGAGACCGATCGCTCCGTAGGTGGGAATGAGTCCGATCGCGACCGTCGACGACCCCATCAGCACCAGGGAGAACACCAGCATCTTCTTGCGGCCGATCCGGTCTCCGAAGTGCCCGAAGACGATCGCGCCTGCGGGACGCGACACGAACGCGACACCGAACGTCGCGAACGCGGCCAGCGTTCCCGACAGCGGACTCAACGACGGGAAGAACGCCTTCCCGAATACCAGGGCGGCCGCGGTCCCGAAGATGAAGAAGTCGTACCACTCGATTGCCGTTCCGACGAAGGACGCGAAGGCAACCTTCCGAGGTTTGACCCGAGTGACCTCCAGGTCGTCGATGACTCTCATATCGAATCTCCCATCGCTGCTGATGTGGGGCGGTGCGGTTGCCGTGTGTCGATCCGGTGCCACCGCGGTTGTGATCGAGCCGTCGGGCCTCGTCCGGGTTCGCCGATCGGACATCGTCCATGTCGTCGCCCCGTGTGGCCACGGTCACAGGTCTAGCACATCCCGGACGTCGATCGCAAGACTTTTTGTACCGATCGATCCAAGCCATGATTTCACCTAAACGCCGAGGTAATACGACTTAGAACCAACTTTTACGAACACCCTGGACTATTTTTGTATCGATCAGTACATTGCTGTGCATGAACGAGAACGATCACGACGACCCCCGCATCGCGCTGGTCTCCGGCGGCTCCCGCGGCATCGGGGCCGCCGTCACCACGGCACTGACGCAGCGCGGCTGCCGGGTGGGCTGCACGTACCGGACACGACGTGAGGACGCCGAGAAGCTCGCCGCGGACGCCCCCGAACAGGTACTCCCGATCCGCTTCGACCTGCACGACGACACCACGGCGCCGACGGCGGTGGAGCGCGTCGTCTCGCACTGGGGACACCTCGATTCGCTCGTCCTGAACGCGGGCCAGTGGTCGGGCGGGCGGCTCGTCGAGACGGACCCGGACGCCTGGTGGAGCGTGATCGAGACGAACCTTCGCGGCACCGTCGCCCTCGCCCGGGCCGCGCTGCCCCACCTCGCGCACGGCAGGTCACCGAGCATCGTGCTGGTGTCGTCGGTCGTCGGCCTGATCGGCCACGCCGGCGACACCGCGTACGCGGGTGCGAAGTCCGCGATGATCGGCTTCGGTCGCTCACTCGCCAAGGAGGTCGCGCGTGACGGCATCCGGGTCAACGTGCTGGCCCCCGGCTTCGTCACCACCGACATGACCGACGCGGTGCCCGACTCCGCACGCAGGCGCATCGAACGAGAAACCGTCCTCGGCCGATTCGGCACCGTCGACGAAATCGCCAAGGCCGCAGTCTTCCTCAGCGAAGACGCCACATTCTGCACCGGCTCCGTCCTCACCGCCGACGGTGGCTGGGCGCTGTGACACACCACGACTGCAACGACCAACAACGAAGGGACACAACACCATGACCGCGATACTCACGCATTCGGTCGGTATTCCGGAGTCGGAGTACCTGGCGCTCCGGGACCGCATTGTCGAGGCGATCTGGTCCGAACTCGATCCACTCGAACAGCGGATCGAAGACGACGAGCAGGTTCCGCACGACATCGTCATGCCCATCCTCGAGCGGATCGGCGCGCTCGGCCTGCTCGTCCCCCGCGAGTACGGCGGCAGCGGCCTGTCGATCGCCCAGTACCTGCCGATCATCGCCGAGTTCGCCAAGGTGCAGGGCGGGCTCCGTGTCATCGTCCACGTGCACAACTCCTTCGCCCACGCGCTCTCCGAGATCGGCAGCGATCGGCAGAAGGCGGACGTGCTGCCGGGCACCGCCACGGGCCGGAACTCGGTCGCGTTCGCGCTGACGGAGCCGGGTTTCGGGACGGGCGCCGACCTCGGGTCGACCGCGGTGCGCGAGGGCGACGATTTCGTCCTGAACGGCGAGAAGTGGTTGATCACCAACTCGGACATCGCGTCTCACTTCATCGTCTTCGCGAAGACGACCGACACCGACGTCTCCGCGTTCCTCGTTCCCCGGGAGACCGACGGTCTCTCGATCGCAGCACTTCCCGAGACGATGGGATGCAAGGGCACCGAGCACGGACGCGTCACCCTCGACTCGGTCCGGGTTCCCGCCACCGCCCTCGTCGGCGTCGAGGGACAGGGAAACGAGCACCTCGAACGCGCACTGGAGATCAGCCGGGTGTTCATCGCGGCAAGCTCCCTCGGCACGTCCGAGCGCGCCCTCGAACTGTCGATCGCCCACGCGAAGAGCCGTGTCACGTTCGGCAAGCCGATCGGCACACGGCAGGCCATCCAGCGCTACCTGGCGGAGATGGCCACCGATGTCTACGCCCTGCGCGGGATCCTGGCCGACGCAGCGCAGAAGTGGGATGCCGGCGAACGGATTCCCGCCGAGGCCAGCATGTGCAAGCTGTTCGGCCTCGAGGCCGTCGGCCGGGTGACCGACCGGGCTCTGCTCATCCACGGCGGAATCGGATACACGCGCGCGCATCCGATCGAGCGCCTCTACCGGGACGCCCGCCTCAATTGGCTCGAGGAGGGGACCCCGACGATCCAGTACCTGGTCACGGCGGGACGACTGCTCGACGGGTACGCGTTCTCCGATGCCTTCGAGACGTCGCGTCAGCCCTGACATCCGCACGACAGCCGCCCTGCGGCCGGGAACGGCCGCGGGGCGGCACCACGCTCTCGAAGGAGGAGAACAATGACGGATCACGACCCCACCGTCCTCGTCGCGGGGGCGCGAACCCCGTTCGGACGCTTCATGGGATCCCTGTCGAGCCTGAGCGCCCAGGAACTGGGTGGCCACGCGATCGGTGGTGCGCTGGAATCGGCCGGCGTCGACGCACGCGCCGTCGACCACGTCGTCATGGGCCAGGTGCTCACCGCGGGCAGCGGCCAACTGCCGGCGCGCGTCGCGGCGGCAGCCGCCGGAATCCCCATGACCACACCGGCACTGACCATCAACCGGATGTGCCTCTCCGGAATCGACGCGATAACGCTGGCGCACCAGATGATCGTCGCCGGCGACGCGGACATCGTCGTCGCCGGCGGTCAGGAATCGATGAGCACTGCGCCGCACCTGCTGACGAACAGTCGTCGCGGACACAAGTACGGCGACACGGTACTGATCGACCACCTCGCGTTCGACGGGCTCCAGGACGCCTTCACCGGGTCGTCGATGGGGGCGCTGACCGAGTCGCGGAATCCCGAGTACGGGACCACCCGGGACGCCCAGGACGAGTGGGCCGCTCGCTCGCACCGTGCGGCCGCACGCGCGCGCAAGGACGGCATCTTCGCGGCCGAGATCGTTCCCGTTCCGATCAGGTCCGGGCGGGGCGAGTCGACCGACGTGAGCCACGACGAGGGCATCCGGGCCGACACCTCGGCGGCGGACCTCGCCGGTCTGCCCCCGGCCTTCGCCGCAGGCGGCTCGCTGACGGCGGGCAACTCGTCACCGATCTCCGACGGTGCCTGTGCCGTCGTGGTCACGCGGAAGTCGACGGCCGTCCGGCTCGGACTGTCGTGGCTGGCCGAGATCGGATCACGCGCCGTGGTCGCCGGGCCCGACTCTGGCCTGCACGAGCAGCCGTCGAACGCCATCCAGGCCGCGTGCCGACGCGAGGGGATCGCGCCTCGCGACCTCGATCTCGTCGAGATCAACGAGGCGTTCGCCGCCGTCACACTCGTCTCGTCCGAACTCCTCGGTCTCGACGCGGACCGGATGAACGTCAACGGCGGCGCGATCGCGCTCGGCCACCCGATCGGCGTCTCGGGGGCACGCATCGTCCTGCACCTCGCGCTCGAACTGCGACGCCGCGGCGGTGGCGTCGGCGCAGCGGCGCTGTGCGGGGGCGGCGGCCAGGGGCAGGCCCTGATCGTGCACGTCGAACGGTGATTCGATGAGCACCAAGTACGACCTCAACCGCGCCGAGATTCTGCGCGTGTCCGCCGAACTGTTCGCGAGGTCGGGCTACCACGGCACCGGGATCGCCGACCTGGGCACGGCGGTGGGGCTCGGCCGCGGGGCGCTCTACCACTACATCGGCAGCAAGGAGGAAGTTCTGTTCGCGATCAGCAGCCGGCAACTCGCGCAGATGAACGACGTGGCCGACGAGCTCGCCCTGACCGAACCGGATCCGGAGCGCCGCCTCCGCGGTCTCGCGCGGGCCCTGCTCCGCAACATCGCCGAGCACCGCGCGGAGTGGACGGTGTTCTTCCGCGAGTACCACGCCCTGACCGGCGATCGGCGTGCGCGGGTCGTCGCGGCGCGCGAACGGTACGAATCGCATTGGCGGCACGCGTTCGACCAAGGCGTCCGAGACGGGGTGTTCACACTGTTGCCGCCGTTGATGATCAAGGGTGTGCTCGGCATGTTCAACTACAGCTACCTGTGGCTCACCGCCGACGGGGCCCGCACGCCCGAAGAGATCGCCGACGGCTTTCTCGACGCCCTGATCACCGGGCTGGCCGCGCCGAACCCGTGATCTGGGCCGTCTAGACTCACATCTTCGACCGCCGGGAGACAAAGGGGCCCTTCGATGAGCGACAAGTACGACGCCAACCGGGACCGAGTCCTGCAGGTGGCCGCCGAATTGTTCGCGAAGTCGGGCTACCACGGCACCGGGGTCGCCGAAATCGGTGAGGCCACCGGACTGGGCCGGGGCGCGCTGTACCACTACATCGGCAGCAAGGAGGCAATCCTCTACGAGATCAGCAGCCGGCAACTCGCGCAGATGAACACGGTCGCCGACGAACTCGCGCTGTCCGAGGCCGATCCGGAGAAGCGGCTGCGCGGTCTTGCACGAGCGCTCATGCGGAACATCGCCGAGCACCGTGCGGAGTGGACGGTGTTCTTCCGCGAGTACCACGCCCTGACGGACGAGCGTCGGGATCGCATCATCGCCGAACGTGAACGCTACGAATCGCATTGGCGGAACGCGCTGGAGCAGGGCATCCGCGACGGACAGTTCCGGGCTCTCCCGCGGCTGATGGTCAAGGGCCTGCTGGGCATGTTCAACTACAGCTACCTGTGGATCACCCCCGCGGGCGCCGAGACACCCGAGGAGATCGCCGACGAGTTCCTCGACGCCGTCGTCACGGGGATGCGGGCGTGAGGCGCTTCGCGCCCGTGCGCGGTTAGCGAGTCTCTGCACTCGTTCGCCGCGCACGGGCGGCGAAGCCGCTGCCTTGGACCTGCCAAGCCAGGAAGGACTATTCTCGTGGCATGAGTCCGTCGTCGGCCACGCCTGCCCGTTGCTCCATCGCGCGCACCCTCGAACTCCTGGGCGACAAGTGGACGCTGCTCATCGTCCGCGACGCCTTCTGGGGCCACAGCCGGTTCTCGGAGTTCACCCGCAGTCTCGGGGTGGCGTCCGACGTGCTCACCGCACGGTTGGCGATGCTCGTCGACGAAGGAATCCTCGAACGCCGCGCCTATCGCCAGGAGGGGTCGCGGGAACGTCGGGAGTACGTGCTGACCGAGAAGGGCAAGCAGTTGCACGTCGTGATCGGGGCGCTGGGCCAGTTCGGTCGCGACCATCTGCCGCGTCCGGGTAGCACCTCCCCCGAGTACACCGACGAGACCACCGGCGAGGCCGTGTACCTCGCCTTCGTCACCGACGACGGTCGCCGCGTTCCGGCATCGACTCTGCATGTACAGCAGGGCGCTCCGGCCCCGGCGGGCGATCCGCAGGGTTAACCGGAACTCGTGAAGAACGGGGCGCGACCTCGTCGTATCCGTGCTAACTTGGAAATACCAAGTTAGCGAGAGGCAAGGAAACCATGTCTGTACAACACGGAGTTCACGCAGTCGAGAATTTCTGGGCCCGGGTGTGGCAGTCACCCCAGGACCCGCACGCGATCGACGAGCTCGTCGTCGACGATTTCGTCATCGTCACCGGCGGGGAGGCCATCCGCGGCCGGGACGCCTTCAAGGAATGGGTGCTGAAGTTTCAGTCGACCGTCGAGGATCTGGAGTTCATCCCCGTCGAGACGTTCCAGAACGAGGACGGCTCCCGCGTCGCATCGCTGTGGGAAATGACCGGCCGCAACCGCGGATTCATGGGCACCGAACCCGACGGGCAACCGATCCATCTGACAGGCACCGCGGTGTGGAACGTCCGCGCCGACGGGATGCTCGAATCCAACCGGGTCGAGCGCAATGCCTGGGAGCTGCACCGGCGGCTGACGGCCTAGGCGCTTCGCGCCCGTGAGTGGTTAACGAGTGCAGGGACTCGTTAACCACTCACGGGCGGCGGAGCCGCCTACCTGGCTGCTGCGATGCGGGCCTCGGCGACGGCGTCGGCTGCGGCGCCGGCGAGGATGCCGTCCCGCTTCGCCACGTCGAGGATCTGCACGACGGTGGCGAAGATCTTCTCGACCTGCGCGCGGACGTCGTCGGCGGACGTGCCGAGCCGCTCACCGGCGACCTGGATGAGTCCGCCGCCGTTGGCGACGTAGTCGGGGACCCAGGTGATGCCGCGTTCGCCGAGGTCGTGCTCGACCGCGGGGTGGGCGAGCTGGTTGTTCGCGGCCCCGCAGATCACCTGTGCGGTGATCGCGGCGACGGATTCGTCGGTGAGCGTGGCGCCCATCGCGCAGGGTGCGTAGACGTCGAGTTCCTGGCCGATGACGCTGGACGCGATCTTGACCTCGGGGAAGTCGCGGGCCACGCGGTCGAGTGCGGCGGCGTTGACGTCGGTGGCGACCACCGACGCGCCGTCGGCGAGCAGCAGCTTGATCAGCTGGTAGCCGACCTTGCCGGTGCCCTCGACGCCGACGGTGCGGCCGGCGAGGCTCGGGGTGCCCCACTTGGCCTGGGCGGCGGCCCGCATGCCCTGGAACACGCCGAGCGCGGTCATCGGGGCGCTGTCGCCGGACCCGCCGGCGGACGTGTTGCGTCCGACGACGTAGTCGGTGGCGCGGCCCATCACGTCGAGGTCGTCGGAGTTGGTGCCCACGTCCCCGGCGGTGATGTACCGGCCGCCGAGCGTCTGGACGAAGCGGGCGTACGCCTCGAGCAGCGCCTCCGACTTGCCGGTGGCGGGGTCGCCGATGATGACGGCCTTGCCGCCGCCGAGGTCGACTCCGGCGATCGCCGACTTGTAGGTCATGCCCCGCGACAGCCGCAGGACGTCCTTGAGGGCGGCGGCCTCGTCGGCGTACGGGTAGAAGCGGGTGCCGCCGAGCGCCGGCCCGAGGGTGGTGTCGTGGATCGCGACGATCGCCTTGAGTCCGGTGGCGGGGTCCTGGAAGAACGTCACCTGCTCGTGGGCGGTGTCGGTGGGGAAATCGGTGCGCTCGAACACTCCAGCGTTTTCGGGCAGTGCGGTGTCGTGACGTTCCGCGGTGAGAGTCATGTCTTCTCAGGACCTTTCCGGAGTGGTGGCAATCGTGATGGTGGAGGTGTCGACGCCGAGTTCGGCGAGACGCTGGAGGTAGACGGTGACGTTGCGCAGCTTCACGTCCTCGTAGCCCCGGACGAGGTCGGGAGTCGCGGCGATCAGCGTTGCGGTGTCGTAGGTGTCGGCGGAGAGGTCGGCGACGAGGCCGGCCACCGTGGTCTCGTAGTGCGCGAGCAGCTGACGCTCGAGACGACGGACCTTGGCGTAGCCGAACGGGTCGAACGCGGTGCCGCGCAGGAACTTCGCCTTGGCGAGGGTCTTGAGCGCGACGTGCGAGCGGGGGCCGAAACCGATCTTGGTCTTGCGGCCCATGGCCTTGAGGACGGGCGGGTGCAGCTTGTAGGTGAGCTTGCCCGCGCCGGGGACCTCACCGGCGGCGGCGTCGAGGAACGCCTGGTCGGTGAGCATCCGGGCCACCTCGTACTCGTCCTTGTAGGCGGTGAGCTTGTGCAGTCCGGCGGCGACGGCCTCGCTGAACTCGGTCCGGCTGCCCAGTTCGCGCTCGGCGTCCCATGCCTGCTGCACCAGGGCGATGTAGCGGGCGGCGACGCGGTCACCCTGGAAGGCAACGAGGTTCGCGGCGCGGCGTTCGGTGAGCTCGAGCGTCGTGCCGTCGAGGGTGGATCCGGCGAACAGGTGCGCCGGGACGACGGTGTCGCTGCGCTGAGCCACGGCGGCCGAGCTGGTGGCGGCCAGGAACGCTTCCCGGTCGGCGACGGCGACGCGTCCCCAGTGGAACGCGGCCTTGTTGGACTCGACGGCCACCCCGTTGATCTCGAGGGCCTCCTCGATGAACCGGGCGGGGACGGGCAGTCCGCCGGCCTGGTAGGCCGCGCCGACCAGCAGGAAGTTGGCGGCGGCGGTGCTGCCGAACAGAGCGGTGGCGGCGGCGAGCCCGTCGATCGCGGTCAGTTCGCGGGCCGAGACGTCGAGACGCTCGAGCAGCTTGTCCTCGTCCGGGTAGCGGACGGCGGGGTCGTAGACCATGTCGCCGGTCGGGGTCTGGCTGGTCGACGCGACGGTGATGGTGCGGTCGGAGCTGCCGAAGCCGGCGTACTTGGCGTCGGCCGCCGTCAGCAGGTCGAACGCGAGGACGCAGTCGGCGGTCGCGGGGCTGATCCGGTTGGACGGCGCCGAGCTTCCCGACCGCGTCTTCTGATCGCTGAGCCGCAGGTGCGACGTGACGGGTCCGGCCTTCTGGCTGAGACCGGTCTGGTCGAGTCCTTCGACGTGCAGCCCGGCGCGCAGCGCGGCCATGCCCAGCACCTGGTTGACGGTGACGATGCCGGTACCACCGACACCGGCCATGAACAGGTTGTGCGTTCCGGTCCACACGGCGGGATCGGGGTCGCCGACCTCCGGCGGAACCGGGATCTCGCGCAACGTCTTCGGTGCGCCTTCCTCGGGCAGCTCGACCGTCACGAACGACGGGCAGTCGCCCTCGAGGCAGGAGTAGTCGGTGTTGCAGCTGGTCTGGTCGATCTTGGTCTTGCGGCCGAATTCGGTGTCGACGGGCTGCACGGACAGGCAGTTGGACTTGACGCCACAGTCGCCGCAGCCCTCGCAGACCGCCTCGTTGATGACGACGCGGGTGCGGCGGGCGGGCAGCTTGCCGCGCTTGCGCTTGCGGCGGGCCTCGGCGGCGCACTGCTGGTCGAAGATCAGCACGGTGACGCCCTCGATGTCGCGCAGGACGCGCTGCGCCTCGTCGAGCCGGGTCCGGTCCCACAGCAGCGTGTTGGCGGCGAAGTGGGCACCCTTGTGTCGCTTGGGGTCCTCGGCGCAGACGATGATCTGCTTGACGCCCTCGGACGCCAGCTTGTGGGTCAGCTGCGGCACGGTCAGCCCGGCCTCGGCGTCCTGCGCGCCGGTCATCGCGACGGCGGAGTTGTAGAGCACCTTGTACGTGATGTTGACGCCGGCGGCGACGCACGCCTGCACGGCGAGCTGGCCGGAGTGGAAGTAGGTGCCGTCGCCGACGTTCTGGAACATGTGCTTGACGTCGCTGAACGGGGCCTGCCCGATCCACTGCGCGCCCTCGCCGCCCATCTGGGTGAGCATCGTGACGGCGCTGTCGGTGCGGCCGGACATCGTGACCAGGGTGTGGCAGCCGATGCCGCCGCCCGCGATCGATCCCTCGGGCACCGCGGTGGAGCGGTTGTGCGGGCAGCCGGAGCAGAAGTACGGGGTGCGCGACGTCGGGAGGACGGTCAGCTCGAGGCGCGGCGGCGGGGCCGGCGTCAGCGCGACCCGGTCCTTCAGGACGCGGCGCAGCGGTCCGGTGAGACGGGCGGCGGTCAGTTCACCGTCGACGGGGATCAGGTTCTTGCCCTGCGCGTTCTTCTTCCCCAGCACGGCCGGTGCGCTGGCGCCGCCGTAGAGGATGTCCTTGAGCTGCGACTCGACGAACGGCATCTTCTCCTCGACGACGAGGACCTGCTCGACGCCGTCGGCGAGTTCGCGAACCTTGTCGGCGCCCAGCGGGTAGGGCATGCCGACGCGGAGGATGCGGATACCGGCGTCCTCGAGCTGGGAGTCGCCGAGCCCGAGGTCGAGCAGGGCCTGGCGCAGCGAGTCGTAGGCGGTGCCGACGGCGGCGATGCCCAGCCACGCGGTGCGCGGGTTCACCTCGATCTTGTCGATCTCGTTGGCGGCGTTGAACGCCTCGACCATCGCCCAGCGCGGCCCGTACAGGTCGGCCTCGGCGTAGACGCTGTCGGGCGGGGATGCGAGCACGCGCTGCCGGTACGACCACGGCTTGCCGTTCCACTCGATCTCGGGGAGCTCGATGTCGAGGTCGGCGAAGTCGCGGTCGAGGGTCCAGAGTCCGTCGGCCACGTCGGCGACGATCTTCATGCCCGACCAGCAGCCGGAGATCCGCGACAGCGCCACACCGTAGAGGCCGAACGTGATGACCTCCTCGGCGTTGCGCGGGAAGAACACGGGCATGCCCATCGCGGCCATGGACCGCTCGCTGGCGCAGGGGATGGTGGAGGACTTGGCGTTGGGGTCGTCGCCGACGAGGACGAGGACACCGCCGCGGGCGTTGGCGCCGTACATGGCGGCGTGCCGGATGGAGTCGCTGGCGCGGTCGAGGCCGGGACCCTTGCCGTACCAGACGCCGACGACGCCGTCGTGGGTGCGCTCCCCCTGCGGGAGGTCGACCTGGCTGCCCCAGACGGACGTCGCGGCGAGTTCCTCGTTCATGCCGGGCACGAACTTCACGTCGTGGTCGGTGCTCAACGTGGGGATGGCGGCGATGGTGCGGTCGAGGCCGGCGAGGGGGCTGCCCTGGTAGCCGGAGACGAACGTCGCGACGTTCAGTCCCGCGCGGCGGTCGCGTTCGTGCTGCTCCACCAGCTGGCGGGCGATGGCCTGCACACCGGTCATCAACACCGGGCCCGAGTCGGCCCGGTATCGGTCGGCGAGATCAAAGGATGCTGCACTGGTGCGAGCGTCGTCTAACTGAGTCATCTGCGATTCCCGATCCGTCGCGTTGAGCATTTCGTGAGCTTGATCCTGTATCTGGTCTAAGATTTGGTCAACGCAAATCGGATCAACTGATCAGTTCACGCAACAGGTGACGGTCGTCACTTCCCGGAGGTACCCAAAGTGCTCAGCATCGACAAGCTCGACGTGCAGTTGCTCGGACTGCTCGGCAAGGACTCACGCATGAGCGTGGCCGAACTCGCCAACTCGCTGGGCGTCGCTCGCAACACCGTGCAGTCCCGGATGAAGCGCATGGAGACCAGCGGGCTGCTCACCGGCTTCCGCCCCAACCTCGACCTCGCCGAGGTCGGGATTCCCATCCAGGCGTTCGTCGGGCTCGAACTCGAACAGGGCAAGCTCACCGCCGTCGGCAACCGCCTCGTCGACCTGCCGGAGGTCATCGAGATCCACGCGACCACCGGCCGCGAAGATCTGCTGGTGCGGGTGGCCACGTCCACGCACGCGGAGCTGCAGAAGTTGCTGGAGAAGATCGCGAACCTGCCCGGCATCACGCATTCGACCACCACCATCGCGCTGACCAGCCCGCTGCCGTACCGGATTCAGCCGCTGCTCGAGCACCTCACCGACGACTCCGGGTGGGGCCGGTCCACGGCACTGCCCCGTTCACAGCGCTAGGTCCGGTGCAGTAGTTTCAGACCATGAGTGAGAGTCAGGGACGAATCGCGTTCATCCAGGCCACGTGGCACCGCAACATCGTCGACCGCGCACGCGAGGGCTTCACCGATGAGGTGAACACGCTGGGGTATTCGAAGGACGAACTGGACTTCTTCGAGGTGCCGGGCGCATTCGAGATCCCGCTGCACGCACGACGCCTCGCCCTCACCGGGCGTTACGACGCCGTCGTCGCCGCCGCGCTCGTCGTGGACGGTGGCATCTACCGCCACGAGTTCGTCGCGACCGCGGTGATCGACGGCCTCATGCGCGTGCAACTCGACACGGATGTGCCGGTGTTCTCGGTTGTGCTGACGCCGCACCACTTCCACGAGCACGACGAGCACCTCAACTACTTCCACGATCACTTCGTCAAGAAGGGCGCCGAGGCCGCTCGCGCCTGCGTCGCCACCGTCACGTCGCTGAAGTCGCTCCCGACCGCGAACTGAGATTCGCCCACTNNCTGACGGTGGTTTCTCGTCTCACCTGTCCTTCGCGTGCCGGTGCTGGACGTAGAGGAGCCAGAACACGGGCGCGCCGACGACGGCGAGGATCGTCGCGAACACGCGGAGCCCGACGTTCCCTTCGCCGAAGGGGGCGATCATGAGGACAATCGTGCAGACGACGGCGCCGAGGAGTCGCCAGTGCGCGCCGAAGAAGCCTGCGACCATCGCCCATGCGTTGCGGGCGACGATGCGCGCCGGCGATTCGGGCTCGGGTGGGGGCGGCGGGGACGGGGCCACCGCAACCGTCGAGTTACGCGCGGCGGCCACCAGTTTCGGGGCGTGGGCGCCGACCGGCGGGGTTTCGCCGTCGGGCTCGCACCGGAACAGGGCGATACCCACCGCGTCCGCGTAGTCGACGGCCTCGTCGGTGTATCCGGGGCCGGAGAAGTACAGGAGTTTCCGGGCGTGGCTGGTTCCGCGGGTGTCGTAGAGGTTCGCGAGGTCCGACTTGCCTGCACTGCCGCCACGCCACTTCACCTGCGCGTATGCGCGTGACGAGTAGACGTCGATGCCGCCGTCCGCGCCTCCGAGTAGCGCCGTGGCGTCGCCGTAACCGAGCTTCTGCATCTGCTCGGCGGCGTTGATTTCAGCTTCAGCCGCCGTGCGTATGCGTGCCATGCCTCACTCCCCCAGATCGAACCAGTCTTTCCCCTCGAAGGTACCCGCAGATCGGGCCAAACCAGCTATCCGCCGGTGAACGTCACACCGGCGCCATCGAATTGCAACACACTGCAACTCTTCCCGCCCCCGGCCGCGCGACCGTACCGTTCCCCGAATCAGCACGTTCACAACGTAGTGAGGGCGGATTCATGAGGGCAGCACGCTTCCACGGCCGACGCGACATCCGGATCGACGACATCCCGGAGCCGGAATTGCGGCCGGGCGCGGTGAAACTCCGGGTCGCGTGGTGCGGCATCTGTGGCACCGATCTGCACGAGTACCTGGAAGGCCCGATTTTCATCTCCCCGCCGGGACATCCGCATCCGCTGTCGCACGAGAACGCGCCGGTGACGATGGGCCACGAGTTCTCCGGCACGGTGGAGGAGGTCGGCGAGGGCGTCACCGATGTCGCCGTGGGCGACAACGTGGTGGTGGAGCCGTACTTCGTGTGTAACGAGTGCGCGTCCTGCAAGGCAGGCAACTATCACCTGTGCACGAAGATGGGTTTCATCGGATTGGCCGGTGGCGGAGGCGGACTCAGCGAGAAGGTGGTGGTCGACCGCCGGTGGGTGCACAAGATCGGTGACATCCCGCTCGACGAGGCGGCCCTGATCGAACCGCTCAGCGTCGCGCACCATGCGGTCGTCCGCAGCGGGGCGAAGGCCGGCGACGTCGCGCTGGTCGGTGGTGCGGGGCCGATCGGACTCCTCGTGGCCGCGGTCCTGAAGGGTCTGGGTGTCACCACGATCGTCACGGAACTCAGTGACGCCCGGAAGCAGAAGGCGCTGTCCAGCGGCGTCGCGCATCACGTGATCGACCCGTCGTCGGAGGACGTGAAGGCCCGGGTGCTCGAGCTGACCGACGGTGTCGGCGCGGATCTCGGGTTCGAGTGCGCCGGGGTCGACGTCGTCCTCGACACCATCCTCGACGCCGTCCGGCCCGCAGCCGTGGTGGTGAATGTGTCGATCTGGGGCAAGCCCGCGACGGTCGACATGCAGAAGCTCGTCCTCAAGGAGATCGACCTGCGCGGCACCATCGCCTACGTCCGCGATCACGAGGCGGTGATCGAGATGGTCCGCAGCGGCGTGATCGACCTCGCTCCGTTCATCACCGGGCGGATCGAACTCGACAATCTGGTCTCGGAGGGCCTCACGACGTTGATCGAGCACAACGACACGGCGGTGAAGATCCTGGTCCGGGCGTGACCGTCAGTCGGGTTCGTCCGAAGACGGGGTCACCGCCCTGGCCTTGAGCGCCAGCCACAGCTCCATGCGGTCGTCGGCCTGGTCGAGGTTCCGCCCGGTCAGTGCCGCGATCTTGTCGATCCGGTTCCGGACGGTGTTGCGGTGCACGGAGAGGGCGGCCGCGGCGGGGTCCCATGCCCCGTTGGCTCGCAGCCATTCCTCGAGCGTTCGCTGGAGTTCGACGCGTTCGCGCGGCTCGAGCTGATCGAGGGGTGCGAGCACGGCGGTGGAGAAGCCGCTGAGCACGTCGGCCGAGCCGAGCCGGAGCAGCAACTGGACGGTCTCCCCTTCCTTGGCGTCGACGGCGCGACCCAGTCGGGCGCTGACGGCGACGAGGGACCGCGCCTGCATCGCCGACACGGCCAGCGCGTCCACGGGAACCAGCGCACCGATCCCGATCGCGCATCCCTCCGCCACGCTCGACAGCAGTTCCGCCAGCCCGGCGACCTCGGGGTGCGCGATCTCGATGTCCGAGTTGCGCTGTCTCAGGACGGAATCCGAGAGGGCCGAACCGATCCGGACGGTCAGGTCGGCCACCGCCTCGGGAGTGGAGCGCACGACGGCGATCTGCAGGGGGTCCCGGGGCAGCCCGATGCCGGCGGCGATCTGATGGGCGCGCTCCCTCCGGAGTCCGGGTCTGAGCAGCTGCGCCAGCGCCGCCGCCCGCCGCTGCCGCTCGGGTTCGCCGGCCACGTGACGGCGTTCGAGTTCGAGCGACAGCAGCGAGACGAGAACATTGGACGCGTGCCGCAGCGCGTTGTCCGCCGACCGCTCGAGCACGACGAACGCGAGCGGGTTCTCGATGCGAACGGGGTGCAGTTCGAGTTCCCGCCGACCGGCACCGCCGAACGCCGTCCAGCCCTTGGCGCGGGTGGTGTAGCGACCTACTTGGTCGTGGGCGTCCTGCAGGAACGCCGCATCGACGCCATCGGAAAGCTGAACGACCCCGCCCGACGCGTCCAGCACCGCGCACAGTGAGCCGCTGACGGAACGCCATTTGCCGAGCAGTCCGCTCAGCGGCGACGGTCCGGCCGCGACCGCGGTGAGCTGATAGCTCAGTTCGATGGCGTCCTCGAGCGCGCGTTTCTCTTCCTCTGCTATCCGGGAGAAGATCCACTTGGTGATGGCGATGAACGGCACCGAGTCGGGGGCGATGAGCAGCGGGACGCCGAATTCACGCGCCGCCGCGACGAGTGGCGCCGGTGGCGCCTGAAAGGGCAGCCCGTGCCCCAGACCGAGGCACAGTGCGGCGACCCCGCCCGCGACGCAATCCCGCACGTAGTCGCGGCACCCGGATTCGGTGGTGGGAAGCATCAGGCCGACGGTCATCAGCAACTCGCCGCCCTGGAGCCAGTCCCGCGGACGCGTCAGTTCGGACACGTGCGCTGCGGTGATGGGGTTGCCGACTCCCGCCGTCCCGCTCATCGACGTGAGCCGCAGCGTGGGAGCAGACAGGACGTCCTGAACGGTGATCACCGGCGACCTCTTGTACTAATTGCCCAACCGTAATAGACGAACTGTACATCTCGCCTCTGGTGCCGGGGCGGCGCAGTGCGCAGAGTAGTGATCAGAGCCACAGCACCTCCTAGGAGTTTCAGTGTCAGATCACTCCGGCGACACCGCCGCGCCCCTCGGTGGCACCATCGAGACCCGCTCGATCGACTACGTCCCCGAGGACGAACGTCACGGGAAGGTCCGCGACCAGGGCCCCTTCTGGTTCGTCGGAAACTTCCAGCCCTTCACGGTGGCCATCGGCTTCGTCGGCCCCGCCCTCGGCCTGTCGTTGGGCTGGACGGTCGTCGCGGGCATTCTCGGCATCTTCTTCGGAACGTTGTTCATGGCGTTCCACGCGTCGCAGGGACCGGTGCTCGGACTCCCGCAGATGGTGCAGTCCCGCGCGCAGTTCGGCTATCGCGGTGTCGTCCTCGCACTCATCGGGACGTTGTTCACGTACGTCGGGTTCAACGTCGTGGACGTCGTCATCATCAAGGCGGGTCTGCACAGCATCTTCGGGTGGAACGCGGCCGTCATCGCCGTCGTGATCACCGCGGTCGCGACGCTGCTCGCGATCTACGGTCACGATCTCCTGCACCTGTCGTTCCGTGTGCTGTTCTGGCTGTCGCTGCCGCTGTGGGCGATCCTCACGTGGGGCGTCGTGTTCGGGCACGCAGGCGGCGACGCGGGCGCCGCGACGGGCGGGTTCACCCTGCTGGCGTTCATCGCCCAGTTCAGTGTCGCGGCCTCCTACAACATCACCTACGCGCCGTACGTGTCGGACTACTCGCGGTACCTGCCGCGCAACACGCGCACGTCGGCCATCGTGTCGGCCGTGTTCCTCGGCGCCTCGGCGTCGCCGGTCTGGCTGATCCCGGTGGGCGCGTGGATGGCCACCCGGCTCGGAGCCACGGATGCGCTCGCAGGCATCCACGACGCCGGCAACTCGGTGGTCCCGTTCCTCGGCAGCGTGCTCGCCCTCGTCGCGACGCTCGTGCTGGTGGCGACCATGGGCCTGAACGCGTACAGCGGCATGCTGACCGTGATCACCGGCATCGACTCCTTCCGGAAGGTCACCCCGTCCCGCCGGATCCGGGTGGTGACCGTCCTCGCGCTGGCCGCGGTCTGGCTGGTGCTGAGTCTGCTCTTCACCGATTCGACGACCGTCCTGAACACGACGTTGCTGATCATGCTGTACCTCCTCGTGCCGTGGACCGCCGTCAATCTCACCGACTTCTTCTTCGTGCGCCGCGGGCATTACGCCATCACCGACCTGTTCACGCCGGACGGCCTGTACGGGATGTGGTCGTGGCGGGGTATGACGGCCTTCTTCGCCGGCATCGTCGCGTCCGTGCCGTTCATGGTGCTGCCGTTCTACGTCGGACCGATCGCCGCGACCATCGGTGACGTCGACGTCGCGTTCGCGGTCGGGCTCGCCGTGTCCGGGATCGTGTACTGGGTCCTGTCCCGGTCGCTCGACCTCGACACCGAGGAACGGTTCATCGAAGACAGCGAAGCCGCACTGGCAGTCGAGGAGAGCCCGGCGCATGGCTGACACGACGACGGCAGACGTCCAGCACGCGATCGACGCGCTGATCCGGGCTTTCGGCGAGCACGACACGACGGCCTACTTCCAGGCGTTCAGCCCGGACGCGACATTCGTCTTCTACACCCACCCGGTGCCGCTGCCCAGTCGCGAGGCCTACCGCGACCTGTGGGCCGAGTGGGAGGCGGACGGGTTCCGCGTCCTGGCGTGCCGCTCCAGCGAGCAGAACGTCACGTTCCCGGCCCCGGATGTCGCGGTGCTGACGCATCGGGTCGGCACCACCGTGCGGGATTCGACGGGAACGGTCGAGCTCGACGAACGGGAGACGATCCTCTTCCGGCGGCGCGCAGAGTCGGGCTGGATCGCCGTCCACGAGCACTTGTCGCCGCAGTCGATCACACCGTGATAGCTGACCGATAGCTGGTTCGACGTGGACCGCGTCACATCAGGACCCCGTCGAGTTGCGGAGGCAGACGCCCGACGGTGTACTGGTCAGTAAACCTGCCCGGCTCGGCCTATCGCGAAGGTGCACAGATGACGGACGAACGGCCCGGCAAGAATCAGACCCCACCGGACAAGACGACGCGACCGAAGCCGAAGGAGGCGACCCCGGACGTCTCCAAGACCGATCTCGCGGCCGTCGTCGATGCGCTCACCGCGACGAACGAGAAGAATTTCGACTTCTGACCTCGCGCCTCAGGCCCGCTCCCGATGCGGCACGAACTCGAACGTCAGGCACGCGAACGCCACGGGCAGCAGGTAACGGAACCGCAGGAGGACGTATCGCCGGTTCCCCACGGAATGGAACTTGCCGAGATAGCGATACAGCGACTCGAGCGAGATCAGCACGTCGCCGAGGTGCAGGACACGGCGGAAGAGCCGGGCCCCCGCACCGGGTGCGTCGGGGTCGAGGAGTTCGGGGAACGCCGCGAACGACAGCGAGACGTATCGCGCACCGGTCCGCTCGGCGTACCGGATGACGTCGACGGTCATGCGTTCGTCGGTGCCGTTCGGCGCGCCCTCGCCGCGCCACGGAACGTCGAGGCTCAGTTCGCGGGCGGAATCGGCGGTGCCGTAACGCTGGAAGGCCACGGCGCGACCGGTGCCGTCACGGGCGATGACGAGCAGAACACCGGGGAGCGTGCCGTCCAGCAGGTGGTCGAGGATCATCGAGAACCCGCGGCGCTGATGTCCGGCACGGGCGTCCTCGACGATGTCCGACAACTCCCGCCGCGTCGGTTCGTCGAGCGCGGCTTCCGGGACGATCTCGGTGGTCAGCCCGGCGTTGTGGGTGCGCTGCACGGCCTGCCGGAGGTTGCGGAACTTTCTGCCGTGCAGGGTGAAGTGTCCGACGTCGATCACTACGTCGCGCCCGATCGGGACCGCCGTCAACGGCTTCCGGGTGTCGCCGCCGATCTCCCACAGCCGGGCGACGCGCTCCCCCGCGCCGAGCACCGCGACGCGCCAACCACGTTCGGCGGCGAACTCGGAGAACTCGTCGAGGAGGGCACCGAATTCGAACGCGTTGCCGATGGGATCGCCGGAGACGACCGCTATTCCGGACCGGGCCCGGTAGGCGATCGCCGCGCTGCCCGACGCGTTGAAGTAGTAGGACTTCGCCGAATTGAGGGCGAACGGCGACAACGGGTCGTCCGTGGTCTGCTGGATCAGCGAGAACACACGGGCACGGTCCTCGGGCTGCGGCACACTGCGCACCGGCAGCATCAGCACGGGTCCGGTGGCCACGAGGAGGAGGAACCCGGGAGTCGAATGTGCGCTCGTGTACGCCACATCCGCTGCCGCCACGAACAGCACCGCCGCCACCGAATGTGTCATGGTGACGGGCCGCCGCAGGTGCAGTCCCCGGGCCACCAGCAGGACGGCGATTCCGGCCGCCACCATCCACGTGCGAACGGGCCCCGACCGCCCGGCCATCCACATGAGCACGAGGCCGACCACGACGGTTGCGCCGACCAGCGCCATCCGCGCCGCGGGCGATTCGGGCCGGTACACCCGCAGCCCGGGCACGGTCATCGGTGTCGACTTCGAATTCTGCATCCGCACCCCTGCCCCCAGGTGACGACTGTTCCGGTGCCTCCAATCTAGCGGCTCCGCCGCCCGTGAGTGGTTGACGAGTCCCTGGACTCGCTACGCACTCACGAGTGCAGCCGTGGCGGCGGTGCCCCGTGCGGCAGGGACGGCCCGACCGCCGTGAGTGAGCCTGCGGCACGCCCCTTCCCCCAGCCGAGCTTCTCGCGGTACCGGCCGATGTGGTCCTCCGGGATGTTCTGCCCGTCGACGAGCGGCGTGGACTGCGGGTCCACGTAGAGCGCGTCGACCGGGCAGTACGCCTCGCACATGAAGCACGTCTGGCAGTCCGATTGCCGCGCGATCACGGGGATCCCGGTGTCGGTGCGGTCGAACACGTTGGTGGGGCACGCGTCGACGCACTTCTCGCAGCCGATGCACGCCTCGGCCAGCAGCACCTCGATCACGAAGCCACCCGCAACAGCCCACTGTGTGCCGCGCCGGTCGAGGTCCACACGTCGTCCAGCCCACCGGTGAGCACGTGGTGGTGCTGCGCGGGGTCGAGGTCCGGGTAGTCGGCGCGCTTACTCATTCCGCGGGTTTCCGTCCGCGCGAGCGTCGAGTGGTACATCCACCGGCCCACCGCGGTGATCGCCGCGGCCTGACGGGCCCGGACACGTTCGTCGCCGGAGTCGCCGCCGAGGCCCAGCGACAACGCCGTCCACAACGACTCCAGCTCGTCGAGCGCACCCTGCACCCGCACACCGTCCCGCAGGTAGTTCTTCTCGTACGGGATGAGTTCCGCCTGCGCGGCCGCGACGACGGCGGACGCCTCCAGCCCCGACCGTTGCGTCGGACGCAGACCGGCCCGCCCGGCGGGACGCAGTTCGCCCGCCCGGACCCGACGTTCGGTTCGCGCGAACCGCGCGGCCCCCGTGCCCGCCCAGCTGCCGGACGACATCGCCCACGCCGAGTTGTGGCTGCCGCCGCCGGTGAAGCCGCCGCAGATGCGTTCGCGGGTCGCGGCGTCGCCCGCCGCGAACAGGCCGGGGACGGACGTGGCGCAGGTGTCGTCGACCACCTCGATGCCGCCGGTTCCGCGCACCGTCCCCTCGGCGAGCATGCTGACCTCGAAGCGGTCGGTGAACGGGTTGATGCCGCGACGGTCGAATTGCAGGAAGAAGTTGGGCTGGCCGAGCCGCATCTTGCGTTGCACGTCGTCGTCGGCGCGGTCGAGTTGGGCGAACACCGGCTCGGACAGCAGCGTTTTCGCGATCACCGAGCGCCCCTTGGTGGAGCCGGCGCCCTCGAGGACGCGCCCGTCGGCGTGGAAGAACGTGGCGTAGCCGTAGTAGGCGGTCTTGGTGATGGTGGAGTTGGCGGGGACGATCGCGTACGCGTTGGAGAATTCCATGCCGGAGAACGTGGCACCCACCTCGGCGGCCATCAGCGCGCCGTCGCCGGTGTCGACGTTCGTGCCCAGGGCGCGGGACAGGAACGCGCAGCCGCCGCTCGCGATCACGACGGCGCCCGCGGTGATCCGGTAGTCGCGGTCGTCCTGGCGCTGGTAACCCGCCGCGCCGCGCACCTGGCCGTCGGTGTCGACGAGCAGTTCGAGGGCCGGCGAGTGGTCGAGAATCCGGACGCCCGCCTTCTTCACCCACGCCCGCATCCGCCGCATGTATTCGGGCCCTTGGAGTCCGGTGCGGATCTGCCTGCCGGTGTCGGGGTCGACGGGGAACGGGTACCGGCCTTCCTCGGCGAGGAGGTTCATGTTCGCGTACGTCTGGTCGAGGACGCGGTCCATCCAGTGGTGGTCGGCGAGATGGCCGCCGAGCGCTTCACGGCTGGCCTTGGCCTTCGCCCGCGCGGACGGGTCGGGGTCGACGTACCAGATGCCGGTGCCCGAAGGCGCGGTGGCGCCGCTGGTTCCGCAGTACCCCTTGTCGACGAGGACGACGTCCGCCCCGGATTGCCGTGCGCGCAGGGCGGCCCACGTTCCGGCGGGGCCGCCGCCGATGACGAGGACGTCGGTGCTCAGGTCGAGAAGTTCGGTCATGAAGGGCGCTCCTGTCGAGGCGGAACAACTGCCCTTCAACGCTTCCGCACATCGGCCCGCGCCGCCATCGTCAGAATCAGCGTGAGCTGAACGCTCGTGAGCGGTCAACGAGTCCAGGGACTCGCCAACCGCGCACGGGCGCTACGCGCCTTTGCCGTAGTCCACGCTCAGCCAGTGCTCCGGCCGCATGCGGATGACGATTGCGCTGTCGTCGTACGCCTCCTCCACGAAACTGTCGACCTCCTCGGCGGGGAGGTAACGGGTGGCGAGTTCGCGGACGACGTCGGCGGTGGGTGATTCGTCGAACTCCACCGGACCTTCGACGCTGACGTACCGGTAGGGCGGCTTCTCGTCCTGGGCGACGAGGCTGAAGCGGCCGGCGGCGCGGATCAGCCGCTCCTTCAGCGACCCGCGACCGGTCCAGACGTACACGTGGCCGCCGGGTTCGTAGCCGTACCAGATGGGCACGGCGAGCGGCGCCCGCCCGTCGCGGTCGACGGCGATCACCCCCACGTGCACGTCGGCGAGGAACTTCTCGCGCTGTTCACTGGTCATCGACAACTGCGACATGTCAGTCTCCGCTCTGGTGTTCGGTTTTCGACGATGGTGCGGGGTCGAGCAGCTGGGCGAGGTGTTGCGACGATCGGGTCGGGTCGAGTTGCCGCACCTGCATGTGGCAGCTGAATCCGTCGGTCAGCACGACTGCGTCTTCGGGACTGTCGCGCAGTGCGGGGGCGAGTGCCTGTTCCGCCACCTGCATGCTGAGGTCGTAGTGGTCGGCCTCGAACCCGAAGTTTCCTGCGACGCCGCAGCATCCGGTGGCCTCGCGCACACGCTCCACCCCGATCGCCTGCAGCGCCTTCCGCTGGCCGGCCGCGCCGAACACGGCGTATTCGTGGCAGTGGGTCTGCACGGTGACGTCCTCGGGCAGCGGCACGCTCGGGGTCCAGCCCGCCTGGGTGCGTTCGAGGACCGCGCCGGCGAAGCTCTGCACGCGGGCGGCGACGCGTCGGGCGGCGTCGGTGTGGACGAGTTCGGGCAGGTCCTTGCGGAACGCGGCGGCGCAGCTCGGCTCGAGGACGACGATGGGCCGGTCGGTGCCGTCGTCGAGGAGTTCGGCCGCCTTGGCAAGGGTCTTCTTCGCCTGCTTCAGCTGTCCGGTGGAGATCCAGGTGAGCCCGCAGCACACGTCGCTGCGGCATTGGGAGCTGAGGCCCGCCTCGGCGAGTACCCGCGACGCGGCGCCGACCACCTCGGGGCGGAATCCGCGGGTGAACGTGTCGGCGAGCACCACGACGTCCGCGGTGCCGTTCTGCGACGTCTCCCCGAGCTCCCGGCGGATCTGCTTGCGGGACGCGAACTCCGGCATCGACCGGTGCGGGGTGAGACCACCCAGCTTGGCCGCGACCTTCGCCAGCCGGCCCGCGGTGAGCCGATTCACCACGGGGGCGGAGCGTTCGGCGATCTTCAGCCACACCGGCAGCCAGCCGAGGGAGTAGTGCGACAGCGGACGCACCCGGCCGCGGTAGTGGTGGTCGAGGAATTCGGATTTGTACGTGGCCATGTCGACGCCCACCGGGCAGTCGGTGGAACAGGCCTTGCAGGACAGGCAGAGGTCGAGGGATTCCTTGACGTCCTCGGAGCGCCATCCGTCGGCGACGGTCGGCGAGTTGCGGACCATCTCCTGCAGGGCGCGGGCCCGGCCGCGGGTGGAGTCCTTCTCGTCTCCGGTCGCGCGGAAGCTGGGGCACATCACCCCGCCCGTCGACGCGCGGCAGCGGCCCACCCCGATGCACCCCTGAACGGCGTGGACGAACGGTGCGACGGGGACGTCGCTGGTGGGGGTGAGGTCGAATGTGGTCTGCCACGACCGCGGGTTCACGCCGTCGAGGGCCAGGCTGCCCAGCAGCGGTTCGGGGTCGACGATGCTGCCCGGGTTCAGCACGGCCGCCGGATCCCAGAGCCGTTTGAACGTCGCGAACGCCGCCATCATGATGGGCGTGTACATGATCGGCAGCAGCGCCGACCGCGCGCGACCGTCGCCGTGCTCCCCCGACATCGATCCCCCGAACCGCACGCACAGTTCCGCGGCGCGGTGGATGAACCGCGACATCACGTCCCGGCCCTCCTCGGTGCGCTGGTCGAAGTTGATGCGGATGTGCATGCAGCCGGCGCCGAAGTGCCCGTACATCACGCCGGTGAGACCGAATTCGGCGAGCAGGGCCTTGATGTCGACGAGGTAGTCGGCCAGCTGGTCGGGTGCGACGGCGGAATCCTCCCAGCCCGTCCAGGATTCGCTGCCCTCGACGAGTCGGGCCGACAGTCCGGCGCCGTCCTCGCGCACCCGCCACAGCGACGCGCGTTCCGCCGGGTCCCCGACCACCCGCGAGTCGACGAGCCGTCCGGCCGCCCGCAGCTTCGAGACCAGTTCGGCCCCGCGCAGTTTCACCTCGTCGAGATCCTCGCCGTCGAGGTCGACGTACAGCCAGGCCTCGCCGTCGGGCAGACCGACCACGGAGTCGGCGCCGCGCAGGTGCCGCATGGTGTCGACGATCGCCGAGTCGATGCCCTCGATCGCAGCGGGTGAGTATTCGAGGATCAGCGCGTTGTCGCGGGCGGCGTCCACCAGGTCGCGGTATCCGAGGCACAGCAGCATCGCCGCGGGCGGCACCGGCACCAGCGCGACGGTCGCGGACACGATCACCGCACACGTCCCCTCGCTTCCCACCAGGGCGCGGGCCACGTCGAAGCCGTTCTCGGGCAACAGGTTCGCGAGGTGAAATCCGGACACCTGTCGCGGGATGCGGCCCAGCTCGAGGCGGAAGTCGCCGAGATGCTCCTGTGTCAGCTCGTCGAGTCCGGCGGCGATCCGTTCGGCCTCGCTCACCGCAGATGAGTCTTCCGGGTCGGTGGCCCGCAGCCCGTCGTGGGTGGCGGTCAGCCGGTGCCCGTCCGCCGTCACGAGATCGAGTGCGACGACGTGATCGGACGTGCGGCCGTACCGCACGGAGTGGTTGCCACAGGCGTCGTTGCCGATCGCGCCGCCGACGGTCGCGCGGGACTTGCTGGACGGGTCGGGGGCGAAGGTGAACGCGCCGTCCGTCGCCAGTTGCACGTCTTTCTGCAGGTCCGTGAGGACGATGCCGGGTTCGACGACGGCGGTCCGAGCGGACGCGTCGACGGCCCGCACCTGATTCATGTGCCGGGAGAAGTCGAGTACCACTCCCCTGCCGATCGCGTTGCCCGCGAGTGACGTGCCGCCACCGCGGCTGGTGATGGGGATGCCGCGGTCCGTGCAGGCCCGGACGATCGCCACCACGTCGCCGGCGCTGCGCGGAAACGCCACCGCCAGCGGCGGCACCCGGTAATTGGAGGCGTCGAAGGAGTATTCGGCGCGCCGCCGCGATCCGATGTCGAGGTCGATGCCCAGCTCGGCGAGCTCGGCATGCAGGTCGGCCGCGGGACGTGTCAGCTCAGCCACGCGTCGATCTGTCCCGTCTCTTCGGAGTCAGCTACCGGAATTCTCGTCAGCGGGGCCATGGCTACATGGTCGAGCCGCTCCCGAAGATTGTCAACAATCCACTCGGTGAGCCGGGTACGGTTCGGAGGGGTGAGCGTCGTGCGAACGCCGTCACCCGCCCAGCGACTGTTGGCTGTGCGGGTCGGAGCCACGGCCTGGGTGCTCATCGCCCTGTATTTCCTCGCGGAGGTCGTGACCGCGCGCGCCTGGCCGCGGCCGTACGCGGTGCGGACCAATTCGGTCAGCAATCTGGGTGTCACGGGGTGCGACGGCTCCGCGGCCCAGGCCGCGGCCGCGCGGCTGTGCTCACCGCTGCACGCGGTGATCAACAGCGCTTTCGTGCTGACGGGGGTGCTCATTCTCGCGGGAGCGGTGGGCCTTCGCGAGTTCCTGCCACCGGGACGCCTGCGCCGGGCCGTGTTGACGCTGCTCGGTCTGGCGGCCGTCAGTGCGGCCATGACGGGCGTCGTTCCGATCAATGTGGACGCCCACCTGCACCAGCTGGTCGCGACCCCGACGTTCGTCGCCCGCAACGCCGCCATGATCGTCATCGCGATCGCGCTCTACGAGCGTGGGCGCATCTTCGCGCTCTGGACCGGTCTGTGCTGCCTCATCGGGGTCGTCGGGATGGCGGCGATCCTCCTCCCCGGCGAACCGTTCGGCATCACCGAACGCCTGGCCCTGTACCCGTTCACGGTGTGGGTCGTGACCGCTGGTGTCGCGGCGCTCCGCACCCGTGCGTGGTTAACGAGTCCAGAGGGGCTGTTGCGGAATTGAG
>NZ_LTCZ01000031.1:0-5673 GCF_001583455.1 Rhodococcus sp. LB1
CTGGGTCCCAGCCACCCCACGCCGCCTTGTAGTGCCGGTCAGTAGAACTGGGCGCCGGGCACGGCGGTGGGATCGTTCCGGACCTCGGCGGTGTTGGTCTCGCGCAGCTTCCACGCGCAGAGGAACGTGACCAGCCCCATCAGTGCGACGAAGACGGCGACGAACGTGGTGGTTCCGGTCTTGGCGATCAGCGCGGTCATGATGAACGGAGTGCCGCCGCTGACCGTGATCGCCGCCAGCTGGTACGCGAGGGAGGCCGCCGAGTACCGGACGTTGGGAGCGAACAGTTCACCCATGTACGCGGCGATCGGCCCGTATGTCATGGACTGGAAGACGCTGCCGACCGTGACGGCGATGAAGAACAGCAGCAGGTTCCGGGTGTTGATCAGCCAGAAGTACGGGAACGCCCACACGATGATCATCGCCGCGCCGATCAGGATCATCGGCCGGCGCCCGATCTTGTCGGACATGTGCCCGGACCACAGCACGACACCGACCGTGAGTCCGGCGCTGAGCAGCGAGATCGCGAGCAGGTCGTTGCGCTCGAGCCCCAGTTCCGCGGTGCCGTAGCTGAGCACACCGGCGATGGAGATGTAGAACAGGGAGTTGGTGGCGGCGAGCAGGCCGCAGCCGAGCAGGATCTTGCGCCAGTGTTCCTTGATCGCCTCCGTCAGCGGTGCGCGGACGACGGTCTTGTTCTTCTTCTGTGCCTCCTCCTGCAGGTCCCGGAATTCGGGGGTGTCCTCGACCTTGGTCTGGATGTAGAGCACGACCGGGAACAGCAGTGCGCTCGCGAAGAACGGGATCCGCCAGCCCCAGCTGAGGAACGCCTCGTTCGAGATCGCCGCGGTGGCGCCGAGGAACACCAGGTTGCCGAGCAGGACGCCGAAGGAGACGCCCATCTGGCCGAAGGTCCCGGAGAATCCCCTGCGCTTCGGGCTCGCCGATTCGGTCAGCAGCAGGACGATCCCACCCCATTGACCACCGCACGCCAGGCCCTGGACGAACCGCAGGACCACCAGCAGGATCGGGGCCGCGACGCCGATGGTCGCGGCGCCCGGGAGGCAGCCGATGAGAAATGTCGCCAGTCCCATGAACAGCAGGCAGGTGACGACGGCCGGCTTTCGGCCGTACTTGTCGCCGAAGTGGCCGGCGACGAGTCCGCCGAGTGGGCGTGCGACGAAGCCCGCCCAGAACGTGCTGAACGAAAGCAGGGTGCCCATCAACGCCGACGAGTCGGGGAAGAAGACGTGGGGAAAGACCAGTGCCGCAGCGGTTCCGTACAGGAAGAAGTCGTACCACTCGATCGAGCTGCCGACGAGTCCCGCCGCAAGCAGTTTCCGATGCGCACGCTTGCGCGAGACGGCTGTGTCGCCGGCTGCGTCCTTACTCGGCTGCACCGCGGATGTAGTCATCCGATCACTCCTCGAGATAGGTCTTCGTATGGATGTGGGAGTCAGATTTTTCAGAACATGACGCCAACTTCAAGTCAGTGAGCGCTTGCTTAGTGTGTTTGAATAGCTGTGTGATGTCAATCACTCGAGGGGATTGATCTTGCCGGATCCCGCCGATGCGGACGAAGCTCGATACGGCGGAGAGGACCACCGATGACCGAACTGCGAGACGACGTGTCCGCGACCGAGGAGCCGAGCCCTGGTCCGCCGACATCCGAGGAACGCCTGCTCCGGGCGGCGACGACTCTGTTCTCCGACAAGGGTTTCGAAGCCACCCGCACGAGGGACATCTCCACCACGGCCGGGATGAGCCCCTCCGCGATGTACGTGCACTTCCCCTCCAAGGAAGATCTGCTGTTCCAACTCGTCCGCCGGTCGAACGAGCGCGCGCTCGCGCTGGTGCTGAAGGCCGTGGCGCCGTTCACCGACCCCATCGACCGCGTCCGGGCACTGGTCCGCGAATTCAGCATCATGCACGCCCGGAACTTCCGGCGCGCGCGCATCGCCCAGTACGAGAGCAGGCATCTCGCCCCCGAACACGGCGAGGTGGTCGCCGAGACCCGGCTCCAGATCCGGGTCGCGGCAATTCGAGAGGTGCAGAACGGGATCGATCAGGGGGTGTTCCTGATCCCCGACCCCCGTGTCGCGGTCCTCGCGATCATGTCGCTCGCGGTGGACATCTGCCGGTGGTACAGCCCCGACGGCGAATTCACGCCGGAGGAACTGGGCGACATCAACGCCGACCTCGTTCTGCGCATCCTCCACGCACCCGGCTACTGACGGCCCCTCACACGCGGTCGGGGACGCGCAGCGCGTTCGTCCACATCCGCGCGAGTCCGGCGGTCAACTGCTCGAACGTGAGCGATCGCCGCTCGCTCGGCGGTCCGACGAAATAGCTGTAGGCCATCCTTCCGACCATGGCGGACAACGCCTTCGACGTCAGCATCGGGTCGAGCGAGGCGTCGGCGAGACCGCGGTCCTGCAGATCGGCGATCGCCCGCGCGTTGCGCCGGTAGAACGTCTCGTCCCGCGAGCGTTCCAGTTCGCGGAATGCGGGGTCGACGTGCGCGACCTGCTCGAGCAGGGCCAGCAGTCGCGCATTCCGGCGGCACGCGTGCAGGTAGGCGCGGATGCTCGCCTCCACGACCGCGTGCACGTCGCCTTCGTCCGCGACCCGTCCCATGCCCGGATGCAGCAGGTCGTTCTGCGTCACCTCGACGACCGCCGCGAACGCCTCTTCCTTGTTGGTGAAGTAGGTGTAGAACGATCCGGTCGAGAGTCCGGCCTCCTTGCTGATGTCGACGAGACGGGCGTCGAGGTACCCCTCGCGCTCGAACACCACCCGGGCCGCCGCGACAAGACGATCGCGGGTGCGGACGCCCCGGGCCGTGACCGGTGGTGTGGGTGCAATTCGCGGGCGCGACATGTCAGTACGGGTCGACGTTCTCGAAGTATCGCCGAGGCACCTCGACCAGCATCTCGGTGATCATCTTCTCGGTGACACCCCGCTCGCGGACGTAGGGCAGCACGTCGTTCTCGATGTGCAGGTAGTGCCACTGCGGGAGTGCCGCCATCAGGTTGGGGTCGATCCAGTCGATGTAGCAGGAGGCGTCCTGCGACAGGACCATCTGCCCCGCGAATCCCCGGCGGCACATCTCGACGAGGGTGTCGGCGCGGGCTTCGAACGTCGTCTCCAGGTTGATCCCGAACCGGTCCATCCCGAGGACGAAGCCCGCCTCCGCGAGGCTGGTCAGATGCTCGATGTCGGTGCTGTCTCCGCTGTGGCCGAGAACGATCCGGTCCGGCCGCACCCCCTCCTCGTCGCACATCACGCGTGTGACGTGCAATCCGGCCTCACTGCCGGGGTGAGTGTGCACGGTGATGGGCACGCCGGTGCGCCGATGCGCCTTCGCGACGGCCCGCATCACCCGCTCGACACCGGGCGTGGGCCCCTGGTGGTCGATCGCGCACTTGAGCAGTCCCGCGCGGACCCCGGTGTCGGCGATCCCCTCTTCGATGTCCTTCACGAACATGTCCACCATCGGGTCGGGGACCTCGGCCCCCACGATCGCGTCCAGAGCCGGACCGCGGTAGTGGAAGAAGAACGGCACGTCGTCGTAGGTGTACAGCCCTGTTGCGGCAACGATGTTCAGCTCGGGAAGCTGGTCCGCGACCCGCTGGATGCGCGGGATGTACCGGCCGAGGCCGACGACGGTGGGGTCGACGATGGTCCGGACACCCTGCTCCGCCAGCGCGCGCAGCTTGGTGACCGCGTCGGCGACCCGCTCGTCCTCGCTCCCCCACTCGTCCGGGTAGTTCTGTTGCACGTCGGGCGTCAGCACGAACACGTGCTCGTGCATGTACGTGCGTCCGAGTTCGGCGCTGTCGATCGGCCCGCGGACCGTGTTGACCTGGCTCATGCAGACTCGCCCTCTCCGGATGTGACCGTCGTCATACTCCCGAGCTCAGCCTAGAGCTAACTTGAACCTGACGTCAACATTTAGTCAGGAGTGAATGCACCGCGGGCGAGACGGAATCCGACGTCGTCGATGCGGTAGGTCGGGTGACTGCGCCGCCGCACGGAGGCACGGCAACTCCAGTGCTCGTCGAACCACCCACCGCCGCGCAGGACCCGGTACGTGCCGTACACCTCGGGGTCGTACAGATCCCAGCACCACTCCCACACATTGCCCAGGGTGTCGTGCAGGCCCCACGCGTTCGGCTGCTTCCCGCCCACGTCCCGCGACCGGCCGTCGGAGTTGCCTCGGTACCACGCGATCGCGTCGAGCGGGCCGTACCGCGGACCCGTGGTGCCCGCCCGGCAGGCGCGTTCCCATTCGGCCTCCGCCGGAAGCCGGTACCCGTCGGCCATGGTGTCCCACACGACGTCGTCGCCGGTCACCCTGTAGGCGGCGGCGAGCCCGGCGCGCTCGGACAGGGTGTTGCAGAACAGGATCGCGTCCCGCCACGACACTCCGTCGACCGGCAGCCGCGTTCCCCGCGTGGTGCCCGGCCACTCGCCGGTGATGTCGGCGTACTCCCCCTGCGTCACCGGATGGACGGCGATCCCGAAGGCGCCCAGCTCGACGCTCCAGCTGCGGGTGGTTCGGCGATCCGACAGCGTGACCCGCCCGGCCGGGACGGCGATCATCGGGCCGCTATCCACCGCCGGCAGCAGCCTGGATCGGTGCCATGTCGAAGTAGTCGCGCCAGGTGGTGATCTTGCCGTCGGTGATCTCGAAGACACCGACGACGGGCAGTTCGACGACGTTGCCGTTCAGCGTGAACACGTCGATCCGCTCGTTCATCACCACGCCGCTCGATTCCTCGGCGTTGGGGCTCTGCCCGCCGTCGGTGACCTGCCGGTGCACACGGAAGTCGATGCCGCCGAAGGCCGCGATGAAGCCGGCGACGAACTCGCGGATCGCGTCACGACCGATGACGGGTTCCATCGGAATATTGTGATAGACGGCGTCTTCGGCGAAGTACTCCGCAATCTTCGCCGGATCGGGCTCGATCCACTCGGCACAGAATTGGGTGACCAGTTGATCCGGGGTCATCGGTTCTCCCTTTCGATCGCGGACGGTTCGATGATGGCCATGACGGACTGGATCGCCCCGGCCGGGATGTCGAAATGTTCCGTGATCCGGACGGACGTCACCTCGGTGGGCGTGGCCCCGAGGTCGAGCACGAACCGGGCCACCACGTTGTCGCCCCACTCGTGGAAGGAAAGTTCGCGCACGGCCTGGATGGCCTGATACTGCAGGCCGTTCTCGAGTTCGTCCCGGATGAAGGCCCCCGATTCGCCCGTGTGCTGACCGTTCTCCACCCGCCAGGCGTTGTCCGCGAGACGCACCTTGGTGGCGTCGTGGCTGACCAGTGCATCGATGTAGGCCCTGGCCATCGCGACCCGGCCGCTGTCGGCCGTGTCGGTGGCGTGTGTCGCGATCGCGGCGAGCAGCGGCCGAGCCAGCTCCGGCCGGCAGATCAGGAGGTCGGGCAGGTACGGGTGGGATTCGTTGTAGTCCAACGGGGTTCCGTCGATCCGTGAGCAGTGCAGGCCCGCGGCCTCGGCGACGCCGACGGGTGCGGCCGAGTCCCATTCCCACTGCCCGCCCGAGTGGATGTAGGCGTCCACGTCTCCGCGGAGCACCGCCATTGCCTTCGCTCCGGCCGAACCCATGGTGGTGACCTCGGCGCCGATCTCCGTCGCGACGGC
>NZ_LTCZ01000032.1:0-794 GCF_001583455.1 Rhodococcus sp. LB1
GAGGTCGGCGCCGCCGCTGACGAGGGTGTTGTATCGCTGATCGGCATCACCGATCGCACGGATCTCGAGCTTGTCCAGATACGGGCGCGGCGCATCGTAGTACTTGTCGTTGCGGGTGAGCTTGATGACGTCCTGACGTGACCACTGCTCCAGCGTGAACGGTCCGGCACCGATCGGATTGGAGTCGATGGCCTGCTGGCCGGCCTGCAACGACGCCGGGGAGGCAATCCAGTTCATCGCCGTCTGAAGGATGGCGTTGGCGAAGTTCGGGACGGGTTCGACCAGGGTTACCTCGAGGGTGCGGTCGTCGAGGACGCGGCTGCTGTCGATCAACGATGCCTGCGTGATGTCCGGTGAGGCGGTTGCGCGGTCCTTGATGCGGTCCCAGCCGAACTTCACAGCTGCTGCGTTGAACGGGCTGCCGTCGGAGAACTGGACACCGTCACGGAGGGTGAGCGTGAAGGTCTTGCCGGCATCGGTGGACGAGAAATCCTGCGCCAGCTTGAAGTCGATGTCACCGGTTTCCGGATTGTCGATCATCAAGGTGCCGTACAGCGCGTTGCCCAACACCGGGGAGTTGGCCCAGGAGTTGGAGATGAGCGCCGGATCGAGGCTGCGGGGTTCGGCCTGTTCGATGATCAGGCCGGTTCCGCCGCTGACCGGGTCCCCGGAGGGGCCGCCGGCGCTTGCCGAGTCGGTTGAGTTTCCGCTGCTACACGCGCTCAGCATGAGCATGGCGGCGGCAGCGCCGGCCACGAGCGCACGTCTTTTCGAGATCACGGGGGACCTTTCGT